>JALJPB010000116.1 GCA_022969175.1 Colwellia sp.
TATTACTGTCGGCGGCAATAATATCTTTGATGTCTACCCTGATAAAAATACCATTGGTAATTCACGCTCAGGAAAAATCATAGACAGTAATGGAAATGTAATTGTTGATAGTGCAGGGATATTTACTTATTCTCGCCGCTCTGCGCCATTTGGTTTTAATGGCGCTTATTTCTATACAGGATTAGAGTACATTTTTTAACTTTTTAACTCTTTAAAAGCATTTACTTATACAACCACCAATCACTTACTAAAACGTGCCCACCCATTCTTCTAACTATTTATTTATCTATTTAAAATAACTTACTTTACTTATCTACTTTAGCTATCTACTTAAACTCCCCAGGTAAATTACCCCCCCAAAAACTTACCAAATTTTTCTTTTAGTTTATCTTCAATCGTATCTTGAAGCATATTCTTAAGTTTTTCTTCTTGTTGTTTAACAACATCTGAGTGTAAAAGTTCATCAAGCACTTTATCCGTGTCAGTGAATAAATTTTCAATATCAATTAACTCTTTAATTTGTTGATTATTAATTTCCAAAGAGGATTTGAGTTTATTATTCAGTCCTGTTTGAATTGTTGATGTAAACTGCGAGAGTTTTTTGCTTATTTGCTGAGTAAAAGCATTTTTTAATACCTTATCTAAATCAGAAGTAATGACATAATCGGGTTCATCAATTCCCCCTGAAACTTTAATACCTATTGATAAATCATCAAGCGATTTAAAAGTATCAATTAGAATGTTACCTAAGTGAGAGCTAGCTTCTCCCTGATAACTCATTTGAGATAACTTAACATTGTTGACATTACTAATAAGGTTACCTTCTATCATCAGCTGCCCTTCGCCAAAAACGAGGCCTTTCATTAATGTTAAATTTAGTTTTTTGCTTTCTCTAAAATTGATATTTTCAACAGGGAAATTGTCGAGTGACCATGTCCCTGAAGCTGAAAATAATTGCTCTTTGGTAAAACTAAATTCACTATCAAAAACAAACGAACCACTTTTATTAAGATTATTAGAACTAAATGTTACTCTGGTTGGTTTATCTCTTAGCCAATGCTGGCTATTTAACTCCTTAATACTAACTGAAAAATCACCTTGAGGTACTCTCATAGAAATGTGCGAGTTTTTAACTAAAAAGGAAGGTAGTGGCTGTTCTTCAAAAAAGTAAATAAATTGCCCTTTTGAGCTTTGCTTCACAGCCTTATTTATCTCATTATCTTGCTCTATTTTATTTTTATCCAGATAAGGTTTAACTTTGTTGACGATTAGCTCAATCGTTCGATAATGCTCTCTGGCTTGTTTGCCAAAAAGGATATCGGCAAAATCTTCAGCATCAACTTGATCCAGTTGATATTTTTTTTCAATGTTCTGCCAATCTTTACTCGGTGCATCTTTCATCAGCTTAACTTGCTCAGACATTATTTTTTTGCTTTTCATAAGCTGCGTCTTCGCTTGCTCAACGACTTTCTTATCAGCTTCAAATTCTTTTTGTATTTGCTCAAATTGTTTTGTTATTTGAGCAATATCATCAATATTTTTCACTTTAGTTTTAGCTAAATCCTTTAACCTTTTTTGATAAGATTTTAGCTTAACTTTATTAGGTAACTTCATCTTTAGTGCTTTGAGCTTGTTGCCTTCATCAAGGTAAGACTGCTTCAGCACCTGAGCCTGCTTTACCGTTATTAATTCACTATCCGCTAGCAGCGTTTTAGCATCAGGAAAGCTCACACCTAATGCTGGTAGTAAACTCTCTCTATCTTTTACTAATACTTCGTCATTTTGATCTTGTACAAGATAGACTTCACCTTGTTTTAATCTTTTTTGATTAAATTCCAGTCCTTCAATAATTAAATCATTGATAATAATTTTACCGAACAGGTATTGCCAAAATTCTAAATCAACGCGGGCTCTGGAAAAACTTAATAGATTTTTGCTCGGATTTTTAGCATCAGTGGCTTGAACATTATCTATCGAAATCGACAATGGAGAATAAGTTAAAGTGACCTTTTCAACATTAACTTCTGCCCCTAAAGACCAACTTGCGCTTTTTTCAATGCCGCGTTTAATTAAATTTTCAGCAAATATATAAAAAAACACCGCTACCAAAGCAACAAGTATAGAAAAAGCAACAAGCCCTTGCCAACGAAATAATCGCCTCATTATTTAACTCCTGTAGAAATAATACTTGGCGAAGTCAACTCTATGTACAACCGGTAAAATTTAGACGTTTTCATGGCTTTAACAATAGGTAAATTATCAAAAAATATTTTTATGTGCATACGATACTTTTTAATCAGAAAATTACTGAGAAAATAAACAGCCGGAGAGAGTAAACAGCCGATAACTAAAGCACCCAAGGTATAAGTATGATGCAAGTGGGCAAGCTTAAAAATATCGAGTTGGTATAAACTAGTAAATATTGTGTTCAATGACTCATGGGTTAATAAGTACTCCCCCACTAGGACAATCAAGCTAGAAAACAAATAACTGAGTCCAGAGAAAAAACCAACAGATAAAATAAAGCTGCCTAAATGGACTCTTAAAAACAAAACAATCATAAATAAAAGTAAATTATGAAGACTAAAAAAAGGCGACAAACCAACGATAAAACCAAGGCAAATTGCCAAAGAAATTTGCCTGCTTGAACTGTCAGAGTTTAATGCACTAAATAGCTTTACTAATAATGTCAGCACTTGGTATCCTTTTAATGCTTGTATATTTGTTACAGTATAGGTCGTTATGCAAGTTCTTTACGGGTAAAAACCCAATCATTTCCTTTACTAAACTCACTGTTGAATTGATAACCTGCCAAATCAAAGTTTTTTAGCTGCTCAACATCACTAAGTTGATTTTCAATAATATACCTTGCCATTAACCCTCTTGCTTTTTTAGCAAAAAAACTGATCATTTTATATTGACCATTTTTCCAATCTTTAAAGGCAGGGGTAATTATTGTTGCTTGTAACGACTTTTTCTTAACTGATTTAAAATATTCATTGGAAGCTAAATTGATCAGAATATCGTCCCCTTGTTCTTTTAGTGCTTGGTTAAGCTCATTAGTAATGATATTTCCCCAGAATTGATATAAATTATCACCGCGGTCATTTGCAAGTTTGCTACCCATTTCTAAACGATAAGCTTGCATTAAATCTAATGGTTTCAACAAGCCGTATAAACCAGACAAAATTCGCATATGCTGCTGAGAAAAATCAAAATCTTTTGTCTTAAAAGTCTGAGCATCTAAACCGGTATAGACATCGCCATTAAAAGCTAGCACGGCAGGTCGAGCATTATCAGGTGTAAAAGGAAGGCTCCATTCACCAAACCTAGCTGCATTTAATCCGGCTAATTTATCACTAATACCCATCAATGAAGATAATTGAGCAGGTGTTAATTTAAGACAATCATTAATTAATAATTTGCTATGTTCTAGCAAGTTAGATTGAGTAAATTTGTTGGTTGCAAGTGGCGAGTCAAAATCTAGGTTTTTAGCGGGTGAAACAACAAGTAACATTGGTTAATCTTTTTATCAATATCAGAATATCGCTACTATAGCATAAGCAAAATTCAATAAAATCACTTCGAGTTGAATTGCTAAAGAGAGCTTGAAGTAGGGATATATCAAATAAAACTAACTTAATGACAATAAACTATCAACTAATCGTCTTTTCCTACTTGCTAAATAATGAAAATTTGATACAAATAGGACTAATTAAAGAGTAAACCACGCAGATATTGTCAATTTATAGCAGATTCCATCAAAAATGTTGTAATATTTCATCATTGCATACTCATCCCACACTCACTGCCCAGCAGCCAATATTAAGGCAATATTATGACTAGCCAATTAGATCAACTTAAAACAATGACCACTGTGGTTGCCGATACCGGTGACATTGAAGCTATAGCAAAATTTCAACCACAAGATGCGACAACCAATCCTTCGCTATTACTTAAAGCTGCTGAAATGCCTCAATATAGTCAGTTGCTAAAAGAGTCAGTAGCATGGGCAAAAGAGCAGTCAACTGACGGTAAGCAACAAGTTATTGACGCTGCTGATAAACTTTCAGTATTAATTGGCTTAGAGATTTTAAAAATTGTCCCTGGCCGTATTTCAACTGAAGTTGATGCTAGACTTTCATTTGATACACAAGGCTCGATTACTAAAGCTCATAAACTTATTGCCATGTACAACGAAGCCGGTATTAAAAATGATCGTATCTTGATCAAACTAGCGTCAACATGGGAAGGTATTAAGGCTGCAGAACAATTAGAGCAACAAGGTATTAATTGTAATTTAACGCTTTTATTCAGTTTCGCTCAAGCTAGAGCTTGTGCTGAAGCGGGTACTTATCTAATTTCCCCTTTTGTTGGTAGGATTCTAGACTGGTATAAAAAGTCAACCGGTCGTACTAACTATCCGGCAAACGAAGATCCAGGTGTAGTTTCGGTCACTGAAATTTACAACTACTATAAAACCCAAGGCTATAATACCGTAGTCATGGGTGCTAGCTTTAGAAACACGGGCGAAATTTTAGCGCTAGCAGGTTGTGATCGCTTAACGATTAGCCCTCAACTAATGGAAGAGCTTGCAAATAGTGAAGCAAAAGTTGTTCAACAATTATCAGCAACTCCACCCTCTAACACCAATGAATCGCCATTAAATGAATCACAATTTCGTTGGTTGATGAATCAAGATGCGATGGCGACAGAAAAACTTGCAGAAGGTATTAGAAACTTTACTATCGATCAAGAAAAGCTTGAAAAACAACTAACTGAGATGCTTTAAAGCTGACTTTACAAGTCATTTTTTAAACGATTAGTATGAAACATCAACATTTTGTTAAAAATATAACCACAAAATGATGTTATTTACTGCGAACCTATGATATTAAAAAGGGGCAGTTGTAGATAATAAAGGAGCGTTTCATGAATAAACTTCAAGAAGTAATGACTACTCAACCTAAGTCTAAAGCAAGTAATAATAAAAAAAGAAAATGGCGTGAAATAGAACAACTGAGAGATAAGTTCCAACTCGAGCGTGAGCTAAAGGGGTTTGAGAGCTCATTAGAACATATGTTAGATGATTTTTAATAGTATCTATAAGTTCTAAATTAAAACCCGATATTCTTTGCTGAACTATCGGGTTTTTTATAAGTCATTAGTCAGCAAAAAATGTATCTAGACCTAGATCAATTTCTATTCTTTATCTATTACGTTATAATTGAAGGGCTTATTTATGTCATAAAGGGATTTTTCAAAATCATTATTGATGAGGAAGAATTCATTGAAGAAATACCAGTTAACCATAATTTTTTGTATCTTGCTCTCATTACCAATATCTTCTTTGGCAAACGCAGCTTCTCGGTCTCAAATTATTTCACCTAAAGAAAGCATTACTTGGCTCTACGAAAACTCTAAAGAGAATATATACTTATTACAATATCCCCAAATAAATCCTGACGTATCAGCCTCCCCTTCGGTATATACAGAGCAGTTAATACTTAATAAACTAAAACTTAATCAACTGAAACAGTACAATATAAAACTGCAACCAACATCAGTAAAACGTATCAATGCAGAAATTAAAAATAGCAAAAACACTTGTGCTGCTAATAGGATAAAAACCAATTCTCGTGAAAAATTTTCAGTATTCTCAAGCCCACAAAATATTTATTTAAGTCATAAATTATATCGATTACCTCAAGATCTACCTCCGCCATTGAGCTTATTTAACAATGAAGAAAAAATAATTTCACTTGTTGATTTTTTTGATCATTATCAACAGCTTGTATTGGGTATTGGCGACGAAGTTTCATATGGTAGTTTTATTGATAATGAAATTGGCAAAGTAAATATAAATAACATTTACAAACGAGGTGGTAGTGATCACTTATTCGCCTTAACCAAAATGATGCTGGCAAAGCGCATTGACTTTATTTTATCTTACCCAAATGAAATAAAATTAAATTTACCTGAAAATCAGCAGCTTGAAAGTTATCGAATTTCAGGCTCGACACCATACATCCTTGGATACTTTACTTGTTCAAAGAGTGAATTAGGAAGACAAGTCATTAGTGATATTAACAAGATATTAGCGAACGAATATCTAAAAAGTGATTTTCACAAAGTTTATCAACAATGGTTATTACCTGAAGATATGCCAGAGTTGAATAAATATTTTTCCGATGAATTTGGTAAAAAATAAATTATAACTTTTCATTAGCACCAATTTTAGCAATAATAAATTAAACACCTGTTTTAATTATTATCAAAAATGACTCCAGAAATTAATTTTAAAAATCACCAAGTAAAACCACTTATTAATTTTGTTCATGCTAATGGCTTCCCTGCGAGCTCTTATCAGACATTTTTGAACTATTTCAGCCAAGAGTATGATGTTGTTGCTCATGAAAAATATGGCCATAACCCTAAATATCCTATCCACAACGGTTGGCAATTTTTGGTTGATGAGTTGATCTGTTATCTTAAACAACAAGATCAAGCGGTTATTTGCATTGGACATTCATTTGGTGGCGTTATTTCATTTCTTGCCGCATGTAAGCAACCTGAATTATTTAAAGGTCTAATTATGTTAGATCCGCCGGCAATGACGGGGGTAATGAGTTGGGTATTAAAAATATTTAAAAATACCACTTATATCGATAAAATCACCCCTGCTGGTAAATCTAAGATAAGACGAAGCCATTGGCCTGTAGATACCGATCTGGCAAAGCTATTTAAGCAACGACAGTTATTCAAAAATTTTGATGCTCGATGTTTGAAAGATTACACTAGAAGTGCCATCAGCCTTAGCAATAATCGCTTAGAATTAACCTTTGATACACAGGCCGAAACAGAAATATTTCGAAATGTACCTACTCATTTATCAAATTTAAGAAATAAACTCATGGTACCTGCGGCACTAATTTATGGCGAAAACAGTGAGTTATATCCAAGCTATTTTTTTAAACGCTTTGCCAAGCAAAATAATAAAATAAAGCTGCACAGTATTAAAGGCGGCCACATGTTTCCATTAGAACATCCAATGGAAACCTCAAAGTTAATTGATAAAATTATCAGACAGTGGCAATGAAAAACCAGTTCATTTTACATCATTAGCAGTGCTCTAAAATCAAGCAACAAGCCGAATAACCAGCACCAAATGAACAAAGCACCATCTTATCCCCACAAACCAAATCCTGATGATGTTTGTGCAAAGCAATAATACAACCCGCTGAACTGGTATTTGCATATTCATCTAAAATTATTGGCGCTTCAATCAGACTAGGCTCTCTGCCCAATACTTTCTTAGCAATAAAAGCGTTCATATTAATGTTAGCTTGATGTAAATAGAGTCGCTTAACATCTTCAGGTGCTAATCCTACTTTTACCATTTGTGAGGCAATTAAGTTTGACACCATGGGCAGAACTTCTTTAAATACTTTACGGCCCTGCTGAATAAAGTATTTATCTAGACCGTCTTTAGTTTCTGTATCACAGTTATTCATATAACCGATATTGCTACGAATGTTGTTTGAAAATTGAGTGATTGGCTGCTCCGCAATAATCTTAAAGCAGTGTTCGCTTGTTGCTGTAGACTCATCTTCAATAATAGACGCTGTCGCAACATCACCAAAAATAAAGTGACTATCACGGTCTCGGTAATTAATTTGAGGAGACAGTATTTCAGGATTAATGACTAGCACAGTTTTTGCTGTACCACTTCGAATAGCATTGGCTGCATTAATAATTCCAAAAGTTGCCGCGGAACATGCCACTAACATATCAAATCCCCACCCAGAACATCCCAACGCACTTTGAATTTCTATCGCTATGGCAGGATACGAACGCTGAGTATAAGCGCAGGCAACAATGACTAAATCGATATCTTCTGGTTTTTTATTGGCCGCTTCAAGTGCTTGTTTAGCCGCGGCAACACCAATTTCTGCCTGCAGGGATATGGTGTCATTAGCACGTTGTTTGATTGTTGGTTTCATCAAATCAACATTAAGAATGTCATCCTTAGACATGACATAACGGCTTTTTATACCCGAGGCTTTTTCAATGAACTCACTACTTGAACCAGAAAGCGCATCCAGGTCTCCGGCAGCAATAGCATCACTATTTTCAGCATTAAAGCGCTCAACATATTGATTAAAACAATTAACTAACTCATCGTTAGAAATGCTAAATGGGGGGGTATATAACCCTGTTCCACTAATCACAACCGACATAAAACAACTCCAGCAATAAAACATAATGTACTTAAGATTGAATAGTATATTTTATCTCTGGTTCAGTGTCGACGAACAGATCTTACCAGTAATATAAACGGGTCATTTTACTGCTCGCTTTAACTAATAAATTATCGCTATATCCCATGTTCAGCCTGATTTCGTAGATATTATAGCCATTGATAAAAATCACCTAATTAGCTCAACCATTTACTCGTTTTAGGTTATCTAAGTCAAGCCAATAACATGTATATTGTGGCTGTAAAGAAAACAGTACATACAAATGATAACAATTATCATTTGCACTGAGCTCACTTATGTTCTATTTTAAATTAATAGTTAACTGAGGATAAATTATGAAGACAGCAACGAATCCAACATTACAAAATGTGAAAATTGAATTACCGGGCTCTGTATTAGCTCAATTAATTACTTCTGGCTTATTACACGGTAGTGAATGTAAATGTCTGGATATCCACGCTAAAAACATATTATGGCAGTCACTATTAACGAGCAGTTTAAATAACGAGGGATAATTATGCCTATAGCTACTGCTAAAGACTTAGATCAAATAAAACAGTGGATACAAATTTTAACTAGCACTTATGCTGAGTATCCAACTAATGCGCTAGCCAAAACAATTAGTTATTATGTAGAAAGATTAATGCACCATGAAGATATTGAGCTCGATACAATCAAGCCCTGCGAATATATTTCGATGCTAAAATATTGGCAATGGTTAGCTAAATCTGTTTATTAACATAATCAAGTATCAATTGATTTAATGCTTTTTTACCGTTGAGTTGATAACTAAAGCAAACCTCAGTAATAGGCATTCTTTTTAACAATCGAGCCAGTATTGGCATTAACTGTTTATCAAAAGGAGCAGAAAATTGATGCTGTAACCACAAATGTAAACTATAGGCACAGCTACTGTATAAACGTTGTTTATTGGCAAATGCTTTTACAGTATTTACATCACTAGGCGTTAGTTTTGGCAAGTATGATTTTGGACAATGACTAAAAATTGACCAAACCAAAGTATCAGAAAGTTGTCGATACTCATCGCCAAGCAAATATGGAAAAGCTTGATAAAAGTCACTATTAATTGTTGATTGTAAAACACCCGCACTTTTACTAAGGGCGGCTAATACTAAAGCAGAATGCTCTCCACTAGCCGCATCTTGATTAAAACCAATACGCGCCAACTTATAATTAGACCTTAACCAGAAGTTCAACAGTTGTGAATTACAGCCAAAACTAGAGCCAATAAAGTCCACTTGTAAATTTTCAGCATATTCAGAAATTTTTGATAAAAATAATGTACCAATGCCTTTATTTTGACACTGAGGATGCACTGCAATTCTCATTACTCGTAAGTAATTATAATCAAACGCAGTATCTACACCACAATGTGCCATCAAAGATTGTGGCAAAAATTGATCACGAAGTCGTCTTTTAGAGTGTTTAACTGCAAGTATTTCATTCTGATTTTTATTACCTTCTCTCATCAATAAAGCCACACTAATGACAACACCTTGATCAAACAAACAGACAACACTTATCTGTGAATTGTCCAACATTAACTTCAAATCGCTTGGTTTTGTTTGGTAATGAGCCGTGACTAACACAGCAAATACCTGAGTTAATAAACTTTCATCCGCTAATAACGTCTCTTTCGATAAATGCTTAAAATTTAAATCAAGCGTCTTTTCACCTTTAGCCCCCACATCGCTTGTTAATGCGGGTAACTGAGCATTTAACAAACAAACATTAAAAATGAACTGTTCAACAGGATCATTCTCTTGCCACCTGATTGGTTGACTAATTATTTGTTTGTACCATGTTTTATAGTGTTCATCCAATATGCTCTGAAACTTCAAAGTAAAGCCTCTGCCAGCCCCTTCATATCCGTGAACTGTGCTTGAAAATACCACTCGGTGGTACTGCTCTAACATAGTCTTAAGTAGGTAAACAGGAATACCAGCAGCTTCATCAACTAGCAATAAAGTTGCTTCAACTTGCTGCTTCAAAAGTTGATCTACAGGGATGAACTCAATAATTCCATTATCGTGTACAACTTTACAACTTGAATGTTGGGCATTAGGCAGAGAATCTTTAAGTTGATTAAAGAAACTATCTAACGCTTTAAAATGAGGTGCTGTTATGATGATATGTTGTGGTAATGAAGCTGAAGCAATAATTTGTGCACTCGCGATACCCAGAGCACAAGACTTACCTCTGCCTCGATCAGCTGTTAATACTAACGGACGATCTCGATGACCTGTGGCAACTTTTATGATTGACTGAACAGCTTGATATTGTTCTTGTGTCACACAATTAAAGGGGAAAACGTCAACTGAGATTAGTGAAGATATAGCAAGCTTGGTCGATGGCGATTCAGCAATAACTTTATCTTGACCACAAATAAACTCCTCCCCTTGCTCAACAATATAAGAAGCAAAGGAAAGCTCAATTATTTTAATAAAACGCTGTAAAAATGCACTGTTATTATTTTTTTTAATAGTTGAAAGTTTTTCAGGGAATAAAATAAATAATACTCCACCGCCTTTTATTGTCCCTGACAATGCTGCTAAAGCATCAATATTCATTTCATTATCAGCAAAAACAACAACCTGACTTTCTGAGCCTAACTTATAGCGATAGTTTTGCTTATTTACGTTTGCTTTTAATTTTGGGCTGTCGCTATAGATCAACCAGCTATCTTGTTGATCTATTCCGTCTGAATTAAGTTTTTTTGAAAGAGAGCGAGGTGAGTTCTTTATTGACTCAAGTAAGGGCAGTGACCATGAGTATTCGCCCGATAAAACAATTAAACAACGATGTTTATTGCTGGCAGCTCGTTGCTGAATAGAATCAAACCAATAAGTAAATTTAGTCAAAAGCATAAGTATAGAAAGTCAGTAAAAAACTAAGTTTATCAAGCAATTTATATAAATTAAACTACACTTCTTAAATCTATGATAATTCCCTTAACTTTTAGGCGGTTATTTCAATTATTATTATCTAGACTTGATCTAGATCAAATCTTCATAAAATTCGAAAGAATAAAATAACACTATGGAAAATAGTTATCTAATAAGGCCGAGAGCGCTATGACAAAAAAAATCAGCATAGAAGAGTTATCTTCTGAACAACAAAAAAAATATGAAAGAAATTCATTTATTTTTCTGACGGTATTTTTAGCTCCAATCCTATCAGTAGCCATTGTTGGTGCATTAGGTTTTAGTATTTGGTTTAGCCAAATGTTTTTAGGTCCGCCAAGTATTTAAGCTTAGAGGCTTTAAATGGAAAGTTTAGCAAACCCATCAAGACGGCGTCTGTTTAGAGGCAAGTTACAAAAAGAAAATGTATTAAGGCTTCCTTGGGTTATCAGTGAACAAGTATTTACTGAACAATGCACTCAGTGCCAAAACTGTATTAGTGCCTGTGAAACACAGATTATAGTCAGAGATGAACAAGGTTTTCCGAAAATTGATTTTTCTCTAGGTGAATGCACATTTTGTCAACAGTGCCTTCATCATTGTGAACAGCCACTTTTTGTCGAGCACAAAGATAATAAACAAGCGTGGCCAGTAACTCTCGATATTAGTGATAAATGTTTAGCAAAAAATAATGTTTATTGTCAAAGTTGTCGAGATGAATGTGAGCCTAACGCGATTACGTTTTCATATTTAATTAATGGTGAGGCCTCGGTAATTCCTCAACCAAGCATTAACCTTGATGACTGTACACAATGTGGCGCTTGTATATCGAGTTGCCCTCAAACAGCAATAAGCACGATTTTTAACGTACCAGCCTAATGTATAAGAAGTAGAAGGAAAAACAGAGATGTCTATAGACACATTAATAAATACCGCGAACGATGCCTTTGCTCACAAAGATGAATATCACATTGCTAGCTTTGTTGCTCAAGCAATGATAACTAAATTGGTTGAAGTAAAAGAAGCAATAACCAGCACTGAAGGTGCTGAAATTCATGCCACCAGCCCTGAAGGTAAAATTGTTTTTACCTTAGAAGGGAAAAGCCAAAAATCAATTGGCCGAAGAATAGACCAATTAAAAATTCATACTGGGTTACTGAATCTATCTCCGGTATACCATCAATACATTGATGAAACACCAACAAATAATTAACTATTTAAGCAATAACTAACTAAGAGTCCTTTATCGGGCATAGGGTGAGAACATGACGATTAATCGCCGCGAATTTATCAAAGCAAATGCTGTGGCAGCCGCCGCTGCTGTTGCCGGAGTTACAGTTCCAGCTGCAGCATCTAATCTAATTACTAGCAGTGAGATGACTAAACTGAAATGGGATAAAGCCCCTTGTCGTTTTTGTGGTACTGGCTGTAGTGTTAACGTAGGTGTAATGGATGGCAAAATTGTTGCAACCCACGGCGATATTAAATCACCAGTAAACAAAGGCCTTAACTGCGTGAAAGGCTATTTCCTTTCAAAAATCATGTACGGTAAAGACCGACTAACCACCCCACTTCTTCGTATGACCGACGGTAAATACGATAAAAATGGGGATTTCACCCCTATTTCTTGGGATCAAGCATTTGATGTCATGGAAGAAAAAGCCAAAACAACGCTAAAAGAAAAAGGACCAACAGCGGTTGGCATGTTTGGCTCAGGTCAATGGACAGTTCAAGAAGGCTATGCCGCATTAAAATTAATGAAAGCAGGCTTTCGTACTAACAACATAGATCCCAACGCACGTCATTGTATGGCTTCTGCTGTGGGTGGATTTATGCGTACCTTTGGTATCGATGAGCCTATGGGCTGTTATGATGACTTAGAAGCTGCCGATGCATTTGTTTTATG
>JALJPB010000117.1 GCA_022969175.1 Colwellia sp.
CAGTTAATGGTAAACGAAATAACTCATTCTGCTGTTGTGCTAAATAGTTAACAATGTCATCAGATTCATATAACCACTGAGTTTCACCATTTGAGTGCTCAATACGTAAACAAGGAACTTGTGTTTTTTTACCTCCTTGGTATAGCTCAATTCTGTGCTGATGATTAAGTTGAATATCTTTAAGTTCAACGTTTACACTAAGCATATTTATCGCTCGGCGAGCTTCGGCGCAATAAGGACAGCTGTCATAATGATAAAGTGCTAAATTATTAGGTTTTACAATTGATAGAGTCATAAGTTTTTCCTGAAGGTTAATTTTGCTAAAACGTTGAGCTAAAGAATGAAACCATAATGTAACTAATCACAAGATAATAAAGGCAACTAAACATCTAAACATTGCCACCATTTGTCTAAGTGCCTTTATTACCTTCAGGAAGTTTTCCTTTAGCTATTCTTTTTCATAAATTTTAGAATGAGGTTAGCAATTACATCGCCATCTTCTTCTAAAGCAAAATGACCGGTATCTAAAATATTGAAGTCTAAATTTTTCAAATCACGTTTATATGGATGTGCACCTTCTTCAGGAAAGATATAATCGCCTTTACCCCACATCAATAATGTTGGTGGTTGGTACTCTCTAAAGTAAGCTTGCCACTCTGGATAAAGCGCCGGATTTGTACCGTAAGAGTAAAACAACTCTAGTTGAATCTCTTTGTTACCTGGGCGGTCAAGCTTAGCTTGGTCAACGATCCAGTTATCAGGACTGATGGCTTCTTTATTACGAGTACCATTAGTATATTGCCACTGTGTTGCGCCAATGGTTAATAGGCTATCTTTAAGTACCTTGGCATTTTCTGGTGTTTTATCTTGCCAATAGGCTTTAATTGGCTGCCAGAAGTCACGCAAACCTTCGTCGTAAGCATTACCATTTTGAATAATTAATCCCTGAACCCGCTCAGGATGTGCAGCAGCGATTCTAAAACCTATCGGTGCGCCATAATCCATGACATACATGGTATATTCTTCAGCGCCAACCTTTGTTAAGAAGGCATCTGTTATTTTAGCCAAATTATCAAAGCTGTATTCAAACTCATTAAGTGCTGGCATAGAGCTATTACCAAAACCTGGATAGTCTGGCGCGATAACATGATATTTCTCAGCAAGCTTGGGAATTAAATCTCGATACATATGTGACGAGGTAGGAAAACCGTGTAATAACACTATAATCTTTTTATGTTCATTACCGGCTTCACGGTAAAAAATATCTTGGTTTTGTACCTTAATCGTTTTGTGCAAAGTTTGTGCTGCCTCTACCGGGCTAGTACTTGCAAAGCTAAACATTAATAAGCCAGCTGCAGCTAATAAAGAGCCCTTAAAATTATTCGTTTTTAATTTTGATTGTATAAATTTATTCATCATCTTTCCTTTAATTTTGTGTTTGTATTTGTATTTTGGTTCTACTTGCTGGTAAATACTTTGCTAACAATCCTCGTTGCTCTTTTGCTAGCAATTGTGTAAACCCACCAATCGATATATCGTCGATAAATATCTGAGGGTACGTTCTTTCTGATGTTCTTCTGTGTAACTGATTAATATAAAGTGGGTTTTTATAAACATCGTATTCAATAAAGTCCAACCCTATACTGGTTAACAACCGTTTAGCGTGAGTACAATATCCACAGCCTGGTCTGGTATAAATTTCTATAATTGACATTAAACTCCCTTGTTGAGGTTTTCGTTTAAACCTGTTTGCTGGTTGATGAAGCTATTATCAACCTCCAACACCTATTGATAAACAGCCTTGATATTAAATGATTATCAACGTAGTGTTGACAATAGTATTAAAGGAGAATTTATTATTGATACCCTAGATGGATTAAAAACCGTAGTGGCCGTTGTTGAAACAAGCTCATTTACCGCAGCAAGTGAAAGGCTTGGCATATCGAAAGCTTTAGTGAGTAAATATGTTGGCGAAGTAGAGCGTAAATTAGACATCCGACTTTTTAATAGAACAACACGACAACTAGCATTAACTGATGCCGGCCGTCGTTATTACCAGCAAGCTGTTGCTTTGTTGGAGCAATATAGTGCATTAGTCGATAACGTTACTGATGAGCAAACAAAGCCACGAGGTTTGTTGAGAATTAGCGCTCCGGTAACTTTTGGCGAAATGAAACTATCACCACTACTACCTAAATTTTTGACTTTATATCCGGACTTAAAAATTGAGCTAGTATTAACCAATAACGCTATTGATATGCTTGAAGAAGGTATTGATGTTCGTTTACGTATTGGCGGCGTGGATGACTCAAGTATGATAGCAAGACACTTAACGACATTTCCGTTAATTTTATCTGCATCACCAGCCTATGTTCAGCAACACGGCCTACCTATAACCCCACAACAGGTTGCTGAGCATTCTTGTATTATTGATAGTAATTTTAGGATAGGAAAACAATGGCCAATGATCTCCCCCCAAGGAAAAGCAGAAACAATTAATGTACAGTCGACTATAGCCGTAAACAGCCCACAAGCAGTGCGAGAAATTGCTATTGCGGGTGGCGGAATTGCCATGACGCCAAATTTTATTGTTGAAGATGCAATAAAAGATGGCCGTTTACTGAATATACTTGAGGACTATACCACTTTGGAATTTGGCCTTTTTGCTATTTATCCACATCGAAAATATGTCGCTAAAAAAGTGCGATGTTTTATTGATTTTGTTTTAGCCCAGTTCCCTAAATAATCGGCCTTTTTCATTTAGCAGACCTTTAACCTCGCCAAAATACTTCAATAGATGCGGTAGCATTTTGCTTGCGAATATCTTCTTTGTATTCAGCAGTGCTGGCAATAATACTTAACGATGCCCCCCAAGAAGCTTGGTAATGTACCCATCCTGTAGATATTGTTGATTGCCAATGCTCGGTATGCACATCAAACAAATGCTTAGGTCGTGCGCCATCAATGGTAATATCGTTAAATCTGTACCGGCCTTCAAAGCCAAGATAAACAAACTCTCCAGACTCGCTTTTTGACAATACGCTAGGGTCTATATAATTACCAGGAGTGAAGCCGACACTAGCAAAGCTACTGTGCAAGCTACTTCCCCAGCGAAGCATACTGCCTAAAGCAATTTCATTTTGAAAATTACCAATATTAACTCTACCAGTTAAAGCTAAATCGTAGTTTTGCTCAAGCCAAGCTTCTTTTCTTGTTATTAAACGCTGTGTTTCATACGATAAATTAAACACCGCTTGATTTTCAATTTGCCTATCCCAACCCAGAGGTTTTTTTGATCCTATTACACTATGTACCGCTTTTTGTGACTTTTCTGCAAAGGCATGAGGACCAACTCCCCCAACCATTACACTGTATTTATTGGCGATGTTTTGAGAAAATTCAAAAATGCTGGCTTTAACAAATAGAAAACCGGTATAAGGCCGGTCATTTTCAAGCTCTATTGCTGAACTTATGTCATTAGGCGTCCAAATTTGTTGACCAAAAGTAACTGCCCAGCCCTTATTGGTTTTTTGTCCTAACGGTAACCAGTTTGCTATTTTTTTAATGGCGAATGGTGATAAATTTTCGACATCAACCACACTACTGGAATTAAACTTATAGAAGATACCATTGGTATACCCTCTATCCTTTCCTAATAAACCATCATTATCAATACTAAAACTAATGCTACCAGTATTGTATTCTTGTGAGTATTCTTCAGAGGCCACGTGAGGAACAACCAAAGACTCTTGTGCTACTACTGAAAAGCCAATTATCATGGTTAAACAGATCACCAGAACGTTGACGAAAAGGGTAAGTGAATGGAAATTAATCTGGGTATTTTTCATGCTATTTATCCAAAACTATTAATAAAGTTATTAACAAAATAAATGAAGTGAAAACTTCAATAAGTTAGGATATTTGTTGAGTCACATTAGTATCGCACAATGGTGTTTCAACTTGTTTTATCCTGATAAAAATCTTATCAAGGACATAAACGACTAATGCTTCACATCATCTGAACTTTGCAACAGATCGTCCAATTACGTGAAACAAATATTTGTAGTGGTGAATATATGGGTAGGTATTGGTATTGGTTTTTACTTTAATGACTGGTGACTGGTGACTGGTGACTGGTGACTGGTGATTGGTGATTAGATATAGATGAAATCAATTGCTGTTATAGCTAACGTTAGCGTTATTATGTCGATCAGTTATTTTCGATAAAGCCGCAAACGACCCCAAGTTCAATCAACTTTTTAAGGCTATCGTCAACCGAAAAACTTGCTTGTTTATTAGTTGCACCAACAATTGCAAGCTCAAAAGGTTGGCCTTTATCAAATGCCTGTAATAATGAAAACTCTCCTTGGCTCACCGGCAGTATTACTGTTTTTAATTGCTGACGAAATAATAACAACAAGGTATCAGATTGGTTATTTTTGTCATTGCCAAGATCAATGTCAGCTAAGTCTTCTGACGGAGTATTCTCTTGATTTAATAACCAAATTTTATCGATAGGGAAAGTTGAACTAATGAGATTAACAGTTGGCGCTAAAATAAAGTGTAATTGCAGAATATCAGTAACATTTGCAAGTGTTGACCAATCGGTAACGCTGGCATCATCCGATAATGAACTTTGATGAAACCCCCACTCTAGTCGAGCAACATCTTTAAGATAAAGGAGGTGTTTGGCATGTTCAAACTCAGCTAAAAAATTAGCAAACTCTGCACCATAGTCGTCCATATTTCCACTTGTTGGCCAATGAATGAGGATGAACTGACGACAAGTTGCTTTAAAAAAATCTTGCCCTACTAACTTTTCAATAACTGGATAAGTAAGGCTGAGCGAATTAGTAATATTAGCGATAGCATTGCCTTGATAAATACCCATTAAACCTTGTGCAGAAATGGAGCTACTATCAATATAGGGTGCCATTAAAGTATTTTCTGTTGTCAGTTTGCCAGATAAACAATCACTAATAAAATTGCGCTGTTGCTGAGCTAAATCATTTTTTTTATTCGTTTTATTTATTTGAGTCATTATGCAATCTGCTTGTTGAGGACTTTAACAATAATGGCGTCAGCTTTTCTTTTTTCATCTAACAATACCGATAGTTCGGGTACGTCGGTGTCCCATTCAATTAATGTTGGTACAGCGCCAAAGCGTTCTATCGCTTTTTCGTATAGTTGCCAAACACCGTCATAAACTTTTTGGCCGTGGGTATCAATATAAATTTCTTGTCCTTCAATCGTGTCGATACTATAACCAGCTAGATGTATTTCTTTAACTGCTTCTACAGGTATACTTTCTAAATAAGCAAGTGCATCAAAACCATGATTATGCGCACTTACAAAGATATTATTTACATCAAGTAACAGGCCACAACCCGTAATTTTGCTCAAATTGGCAAGAAAGTCCCATTCGAGCATAGTCGAGTCAACAAAAGCTAAATAACTCGAAGGGTTTTCAACAAGTAGTTGTCTTTGCAATACATCTTGTACATGATTTATATTTTGAGTAACCACTTCAAAGGCTTCTTCTGTATAAGGAATAGGCAATAAATCAGGTAAGTAGTGAACGCCATCAGAAGCGCTCCATGAAAGATGATCAGACACCATAGCAGGTTGTAGCCAAGCGATAGTTTGTTTGATTTTTTGCAAATGCTGTTCCCGTACCGGGCATGATAACGTTGCTGATCCAAGAGACATGCCAACACAATGGGCAGAAATTTCGTAATTTTGACGAATATTAGCGAGGTACTTTGACGAGGTACTGTCTTTGCTAAAAAAATTTTCAGTATGCACCTCTAACCAGGGTACATCGGGTTTATTTTCAATAAACTCTTTAAAGTGTCTATGCCTTAGTCCTATGCCAACACCTTTAATTTTGTTCATTTACCATCCTTAAAGATGAAATTAGCAAGATGCAAGAGTAAAATCGACACCATGCTAAAAGGCTTCTATTAGATAACCTGAACTCTGGATAAGCAGCACTTTCTCAATATCCAGAGTTCAGGTTAGATACTATTTTTTAGCTGGTTTTACTGCTTTAACTACACCACCAGTAATTTTTTCACAAGTTCCTTTAGGTACATATACCCACTCATTGGCATCGTTATCTGTTTTTGCTTGACCGGCACAATGGTGGCTGCCATTTAACGCACCACAATCATTTTTTCCAGCTTTGGCAATGCCAGCACATTTTTCCCATGCCGTTGGTAGTTCAGGCACTGCATGCGCTGTGCTTAAAGTTAATACACCTAATGCTAAAATACTTGAAATTGCCGTTGTAGCTACAGTCTTACTATTCATCATAATTCCTTGTTAAATTAAATTGATCTCGATGCTTCATGTGAAAAGATAGCTTTAAGACAAAAAAAATTTCAAAAAACAATTTATTATTTTGCTGTTGTTCAAATAGCTTTCAAAAATATTGAGACAAAACTATCTAATTACAGGTAGGATAAGAATAAATCTAAGCCATTAACGATTAAAGGCTTTCTGCTCTATCCATAAGCATGATACACAGAGAAAAAACAACAGCCAAAATAGGGTTCGATCGATAACGAGATAGTTTTTAATTTGTTTCGGTTTAATCGCTTGCTGGGTTACTTTATCACTGATGTTATTTTTTTGAGTTTGTTGCCAAACTAACCAGTCGTTAGTTTGATAAACAAAACGAGACTGTTTATCAACCACTTGACTGTTATCTTTAAGAGTAAAATTATGCCAGCCAGAAAATTCCGGCCAATAATGACCACAACGCAGGGTATTACGTTCTACTAATTTAGATAGATATACTTGTTCAGAAAAAATAGTCATTTTATTCTGTTCTTCAACTTGAGCACATAAGACTTTATTTTGACCTATGTATGATATTTCATCGTTCATTTCATCATGCCAATAGTTTTGACTTTTGTTGCGTGATAATCGTGCAACAAGGTAGTGCCAATACTGGCTGTAATGAATTTTATTATCAGATATTGACCATTGATAGGTTTGTGTTAGCAGTGAAACGGCAACCTTACCTAAAGCTACTTGACGACTTACCACTAAATTTTCACCTTCTACTCCTTTCACTAAGACCTTGCCTTTATTGGTGCTCAATATATATTTTGCAGAGACCAGTTGAAGTGGAGTAATGCTATTAAGCCATAAAGGGATACTCACCCTAGTATCTTTTAATTCAACCATATCAGCGAGCTGAATTCCTTTTAGTAATTGTGAACCTCCATTTTTTAGCGAGGTTAATAAACTATCATCCGCTAAAATTAATAACCCGATTCCTTCAATTACAGCTTGTTCTAATACATTGACCTCCATTTTAGTTAAATTAGCAAAACTTCTACCATCTAAAATAAGTAAATCAAACTTACGTAACCAATCAATAGCTAAAGCACCCTTATTATCTTCTAGTGAATTTTCGCTATTATTGGCCGTTTGTTGCATATAATTATTTTGACTAATCTGGGTTAACAATAACATTTCACTGCCATTGTCAGATGCCCAATTTTTAAGGTGCCTGGTTTCAAATGAAGGGGCTGACTGTTTAATAGCTATATCAGCTGACTGGTTGTTTTTTACTTCAAAAGCAACGTTTTCTTCTTTAATAACTTGTTCTTTATCATCTAAAAGATTCAACTGGTAATTAAATAAACCAATGACTTTGCTGTGGGTTACTAGTGAAAATTTATCGCCATGTAAAACATCAACAGAGTCAACTTCTTCACCGTTAAAATCGCTTAAACTCAGTTTATAGCTTTTATTTATCTCTTCATGGGAAGTTTGAAAGGTGCCTGAAACCGTAAATAATTCACCAACACTAATCTCTTTTAACCATTGAAGTTCGGTTACTCCTGTTCGTTTAGGTGAGGGAAAAAACTCCCTCGCAGTTAATGGCAAATATCTCCACTCATTTAAAAACAATCCATCACCATAAACTTTGATTTTATCGATGTTTTCAGAATTTAAACTCATACTTTCAATATTATCTAGATGGGTAACTTGATGCTTTAACTGTTCTAAATCGAATGGTTCTCCATACTGAGGTAAAATATAAACATTATCATTAATGGTTACGTTTAAAGACTCTATTTGCTGCTGAGTTGTACCCGAGGTTAATAAAATAATGGTAGTTTTTTCTTCAGATAAACTTTCAATCGTTAAAACTTGAAATAATAAGCTGATAAATGCTAAAGCATTAACAACCCCAACCATTAAAAAATGTAAGTACGATTTATAGGTATTGAACTCCGCAGAGCGGTTTATTATTCTTTGGTAACTAAAAACCAGTGAACTGATGAAAGCTAAAACTAATAAAACAACCATAACTTGATCGAAAGTAGTTATTGAAGTTAAACGATATTTGTCTAGAAATAAATAATTCACTGTGCAACTCCCTGCTCAATTATTTTAATTTCTTGTTCCCTCAAATACTGTCCATATTCTCTAACTAAGTCCTCATTATTAGTATACGATTTTTTGTTCACGGAGGGTCTTGCCATTTTTTGAGGTATTAACTGCCAAACCTTATAAGCTAGATCTTTAATACACCTTGTGCAGCCTGTTAAATTGAGACTATTTGCCAATAATAAACGCTCTAATACCGCAACATATTTAATTAATGCCGGTCGATTTCCCAGTTGTTGCTCAAATTGGAGTTTAACTTTTTTAATGTCTGTTTGTTCCTGTAAGTCCAAGATTTTATTTTTTTCATAAGTTGAATTATTGCTATATTCATTTAACATCTTAAATACACGACTTAGTGATTGTTGTGAAAGATCAGCTTTAGTTAGTTCATGATGCTGGGTATAGTCATTTATATCGGTCAGCTCTCCTTGGTATCGTCTTTTCTCACTAACTGGCGGCGGCTCAAACCCTAGTCGTTTTACGTAGATACGGTCCGCTCTTTTAGCCAAATTCAAGTATTTCAATGCCTCTTGTTCGTAAGGTAAGGCTTTGGCAGGTTCAGATAACATTAAATGCAATTCTGCTTGCCACATACTTGCTATTGAACGTTTCATTAGTGCTTTAGGATCTTGTTTGGCGATAATGCCAATATCTCCCGCTTCGTGATTATGGCCAAACCGCGTAATCTGTTCTTTTAAACCAGACTTATCTACGCCAAAATCTGACATTTCGAACTCATCATTACTATGTTCTTCACTCTCATCATGTCCATGTTCTTCATCATGGTTCGAATCATTTGACGATTCTTCTATGCCTTTAGCCGCCTCACTACTAATTACATGACTCGCGCTACCGTCATCAACTTCATCACCTAAGTATTGACCATACTTTTCCTTTAAATGACTTTGGGCGATACCTAATAACTCTGAAGTTTCATTAAATTTAGTTTCCGATAATTCGTTCTGATCTTCAATTAACTCAATGGTATCAATAATGATTTGTCTTTGACTTTTAAAATATGCAGAAATAAAGTCAATGAGTATGCCATCAGATAAAATACCTTCTCCCTCTTCTTCTAGCCATCTAATAATTTTGGTGGTTGATTGTGACATTTGCGGATTAGGCTGCCGGTTATCCCACGCTTTTACCGTAAAATAAAGCTCATCTCCGGGCTGCATGCCTAAAGATGTTAATTGCCAATCTTTATGATAAATAGACTCTGCATTTAACGTTTCTATTCGGTCAAATGAGAAAATTTGATCTCTAAATTTTACGGATTCTCCAGAGCCTTTAGCAATGGAAGCTAATATTTCAACTTTACTTATAGCAAAGTCATCGGTAATTTTTACACGAGTAGCAATGTCTTGCTGATGATTTACTGCCAGTGTTGTTACTGCTCGCCTAGGGGTTAATATTCGAATATTAGGTTTTTTATCCTGATTAACCGTTAGGGTAAAAATGTTATCCAGTGCTTGTGCTTCACTTACAATTCTATATATTTGACTGAATTTTATTTCAGCTTCAAAAACATACGAGCGATCATCTTGTTGTATAAAAGGTACACGGCTGTTATTTGAAAATATCAAAAAATAATCTAGATTTTTATCAGCAAAATTTAAATGCCATCTTACTTTAGAGCCAGCGAGTACTTTCAAATTTAGGTTTTGCTCAAGCTCTGTAGGTAAATTGCTATATACCGGGGGGATAATTGTAATATCACTAGATTCTATAACAATGTGTTGACTAAGTTGCAGACGAGATTTTGGGGTGTTATCTGAACTCAAAGGTAAAACAGTCGTTCCTTTCCCTGTGATAAAATATAAACCAAAAAGTAAACTACATAATGTCGCGGATAAGATTAAATATTTTTTTACCGATTGGGTGGGTAGCAGTATATTTTCATCATTGTTTACAATTTTTTTAAGTGTAGAAGAAACCCTTTTCTTTTGTAATTTCCTCAACAACGACAGCTCTGTTTCTGAACTAAAAATTAATTGCGAACTTTCTTCAAGCTCAGGATATTGACGATTTAAATGTAACGCAAAATTCTCTACATTAACTCGTTGATATAAAGAAGATTTAATACATTTAAAATATTGGATCGCAACTATGGCGATGCTAAAACTTATGATAATTAACATAGGGGCTGAGAAAAAGTAGCCGGTAAATATAATAATCACTAGCCAAGGCAATAATTGCATAAGAGCATAGATACGCAATTTATGTTTATAAACACGCACTAACAATTCAAGATGTTCAATGAGCCCGTCATTATCATGCATCATTTTAATTTAGCCTGCCTTTTTAAAATGAGCTCACTCAATATTCTTTCTATTAGCCAAAATAAAACAAGTAAAAACACTAAATACTTAAAGACCTTAGGATTAAATAGATTAGAGTTATATAAAGTCGATTCAAAAGGCCTGTTAATGGATTTTAATTGCTCACTGGTCAAAGGTTGGCTGGCTAAAATTTGATCGTTATATAACCTTTGTTGTTGATTGTTTATCGCGTTGATATGATCTGAGGAAATTAGAGACAGTAACATTTGTGGAAACTGTATTTGAGTCAGTAAGCTACTCCAGTTGTGATTAAACTTATCATCAAGTGCAAAGATACGCCCTAAGCCTTTTGGGTAGTTAACTAAATTTTCCATGAAGCTGTTTGGCACTGTTTTTGAAAAATAATTTAACCTTCTCTCAACATTATCAACATGATCTTCAATGCTGCTGCGATCAACAACTAATTTTGCCCCATTGTTAACTAAAGTTATTAATGGCTTTGAAATGACTTTTGAACTGAGGTAAAAGATCCAATCTACTTGCGTTAAGTTATCGGTACTTTCAACTTGGTTAAAAGTTAACAGACTGATTTTTTGTTGCTGAATAAGGGAAAGCGCTTTAACTAAGTGAACTAATTCTATTTGCCTATCATTATCAAATACAATCGTTACTGTGAGTGGTTTATTGAAATTGTCATAATAGCTTTCATCAATGGCTACTTTTTTGATATACCATTCAACTTCATGTTTGATACTAATTTTATTATGATTAAATTGAGAATACTTATTGGTTGTATAAACACTTACTGATGTTGATTGACGCAGTGAATCTGTAAAGTGATTGACTAATAACCATATATTTTCACTGTTAAAGTTAACTTCATCTTTTGTATTAGCTAAATTTTCATCCCATGAAAGTACATCCTTTTCGTGTAAAACATCAAAACTTTTAGACAACAAATAGCTATCACTATTTTTCATCTTGCTAAGTAACTTAGTTTTATCATCAGTACTGGCATTGTTTAACCAATCTTTACTGATCAATAGCTTACTTTTACTGTCTTGTGCTTGGTTTTGATATAATTGTGCTAACAATAAAATTGAGAATAACAGTATCAGTAATCTACATATCAGCAGTAAAAGATCTGCTAAACGAATTTCCCTCATACGAGTTGGTTTAGTTTGTTGTATAAGCTTTATATTACCAAAGGGAATTAACTCACCTTTACTTTTACTCAACAAATGAATAACAAGAGGTACAAGCAAGCCAACTAGAGCCAATAAAGCATAAGGGGACTGAAATCCCCAACCGTCAAACAAAGACATACTCATTTAGCCAATGCTCTGTTTCTTATACGCAAAAAATCAAATAAAACTTGATCTAACGGCTGGTCAATATTAGCTAAAAAGTGGCTGACTTTGTTTTTTGATAAATCCGCAATAAGTGATGATTGAACGTTAGCTTTATTGGTTAAGTAATTTTCTTTAACTTGCTCTGCTGAAACCAAAATTTCTTCTTTTGTTTCTAAATCCTCAAATCTAACCGCTCCCTTATAAGGGAACGTTTCTTCATCTTCACAGGTAAGTTGAATAGCCACAACCTCTGTTCGAGGACTCGCGAGTTGACAAATCAAGTCGATAATTTCACTATTTTGTTGATGAAAATCGCTGACAAAGAAGATCACCCCATTTTTTCTAATACTACCCAACTGGTTTATCACTTTATCAATATTTGGAAATGTTTCATGGGCTTTTAAACGAGCTAATGCCAGTAATATTCTTTGCCAATGACGCTCTCCTGACAATGCAGGTAAATAGGTGTTATTTTCATTAGACAAACCTAATAAACCAACCGAGTCACCTTGTTTCTGTGCAAGATAAGCTATTGTAGAAAGTAGGCATTTAGCATATTCAAGCTTGTTCCATTCTCCTTTGTTAGTCGCAGCATGTGTTTGTTGTAACATAGAAGTACTGGTATCCAACAATAGCCAAGTATTGATGTCACTTTCACGCTCTGCTTCACGAACAAAATACTTATCAGAACGAGCAAATAATTTCCAATCAACTTTTGAAAGATCGTCACCTGGTTCATAAACTCGGTATTG
>JALJPB010000118.1 GCA_022969175.1 Colwellia sp.
CCCTGCGGCATACTAACAACACCACGTTGAATGTCGTCGGTGACCACAGCTTCAATCTCTACTTCGCCAACAATTGAGCTGACTTTTAATAACTGCCCTTTTTCAATGCCAAGTATTTTTGCATCTTCTGGATGTACTTCTAAAGTACAAGGATTTTTCCCTTTCACTAATCGCGCTGAATTTTGTGTCCAAGTATTGTGGCTTTTCACTAAGCGACGACTGATCAGGTCAAACGGATAATTTTCATCACGGGCAGGTTTTGACATTACGGCATTCAAGCGTGGTAAATCGTCAACATAAAGTTGTGGAAGTAAGTCGATTTTACCGCCAGCTGTTTTTATTCGTTCTTCGATACACGGCATTAATGGCCCAATATCTATACCATGAGGATTATCCTTTAGTTTCTGTAAACTCATGCCTTGTTCACCATATGGACCGTCTTTTAATTCTTTATCGAGGATCATTTCAGGGGTGATTTTTAGCCGTGGATCGTCAGCCGGAGTATTGGTCATTCGTGCAGAGAGTTCTTGCAATATTTGCCAATCACTACGCTGAAAATCTTCCTTTTCAAATAAAGGCGCCGAATATTTCACGGTATTTCTGACTGAAAATGAATTGAAGAAAATATCGAAATGAGAGTTTTCTACGCCAGTGGTACCTGGCAAAATAATGTTGGCGTATTTGGTGGTTTCATTTAAATAAATATCCACTGAAACCATATAGTCTAAACGTTCAAACGCCTGCGCTAACTTATGGCCACTGGGCGCTGAAAGTACTGGATTTCCTGCCACCGTTATCAAACTTTTTATTTGCCCCTCACCAGGAGTTACTATTTCTTCGGCTAAGGTTGCGACCGGAAATTCACCATTAAAAAACGGCAGTTTTCTCACCCGTGTTTCATGTTTGCCAAAGGATGTTTTATGACCTCTTTTATGATTTCTCAGTAAATCAAAAGCAGGTTGCGGAAACATAGCGCCGCCAGCACGGTCAAAGTTACCGGTAATAATATTAAGTACATTGGTTAACCATAAACACAAACCGCCAAAGGTTTGGGTTGATGCCCCCATACGGCTATAACAAACTGCCGAGTCGGCAGCCATCATCTCATCAGCTAAAGTGTGAATGCTTGCAGCATCAATACCAACAAATTTCGCTACCGCTTCTGGCGAATACTCATTTGCAATGTTTTCAAGTTCATCAAGCCCTTCAACCATGGTTGTTAAATGGCGTAAATTGACGTTATTGGTAGTAAATACGCAGTGGATCATTGCAAATAATAATAAGGCATCTTTTTCAGGACGAATAAATAAATGTTGGTCAGCAATTTTAGCGGTGCGGGTCCGACGTGGATCAATAACCACTATTTTTCCACCACGTTTTTGAATCGCTTTCATACGACCAATTACGTTAGGGGCTGTCATCATGCTACCGTTTGATACCACGGGATTACCGCCAATAATCAACATAAAATCAGTGCGGTCAATATCAGGAACGGGGATTAACATTCCCGCGCCAAACATAAAGTTAGACGCAACATGATGGGGCAATTGGTCAGCAGAAGCCGAACTAAAACGGTTAATGGTGCCAATTGATTTGCTAAAAGGTTTTAAAAACATCGCATTACCAAGGCTATGGGCATTAGGATTTCCTAAATATACCGCCAGCGCATTTTTGCCATGTTGATGTTGAATGTCTTTAAATTTCTCAGTTATTTCGGTGAATGCTTGGTCCCAAGAAATATCCTCCCAGCCGGTTTCGGTGCGTCTTATCGGCGTTTTTAATCGATCTTTATCGCTATAGAAATCTTGTAAGGCGGTTGCTTTTGGGCACATATATCCTTGGCTGAAGGGATCTTGTTTATCGCCTTTAATTGACAGTATTTCTTTGTCTTGATATTTGATTTCCAAGCCACACATGGCTTCACAGATATTACAGTTACGATAGTGTGTTTTAATTTCGCTCATCTTTAGTACCTAATGTAGTAAGTGCCTAGCTTGGTTAATCAAATATTAATCATCGTTAATGTTGTTCTTTAAAAAAGGTTAAAAGAGATCTTCGAACCATTTTTTAGTTAAACCAATGGAAACCATGGTTTTAAGTTTAAAAAGTGCCATCCAGTCACCGTCTTCAGGAACAGCTTCTCCGCAACGGGGATCTGAACGCTGAAGTGCGCCTGTCATTGCATGATCAATAGGAATGGACTCACAGCCATGTCCTGATTCACAGATAAAGTCCCACTTTTCTTTAGCTGGAACATGACATGTGAAACAGTTACCATCAAAACGATTCATTACGTCAACAAAACCACGCTTGTTAATTTTTGAACCACTTTCATTGACTATTAATTCAAAAAACTCCCAATCGCCAGTTGCCGGGAATGTGCCAGATTCTCGTTTAACCATAACTTCAGTAGGAACAAGCTGTACCACTGAGCCTGTAGGGTACACAGCACCCTCAGGGTTATTCGCCGCAGCTAACGTACTGTCAATATCTCCTAAAAGGTTATCAACATAAAAATGCCGAACGGGTGTCATGTCTCTGATACAGCTAAAGCTATCTTCATCAATTTCTACCACGGTTGTTTCACTGGCAGAGTTAATGGTAGAGCTAATGGCTGATGCTTTTTTCTCATTTTCTTCACCTGTTTCAGCACTAACGGAAAACGAAGAGAGACAACAAATTGTCACTATAGCCATCATATTGTTGAGGTATTTAAAGGTCGGGTTCATAAGTTTTCCATTTCATTGGTAATACCAAACGGATCAGTAAAGTAGTCCGCTTGGTAGTATTTCTAAGTTTATAATTTGACGATTAACTTGCCTTTATTCTGGCCAGTAAAAAACAAATTCAAGCCGGTCATTGCTGACTCGAGTCCTTGCAATACATGGGCACGATGTTTAATTTGTCCTTTCATCACATAAGGGGTCAGTTTTGCTAAAAGTGCCGGCACTTCGCCAAAGTGATCTGGCATGGTAAACCCTTGGATGGTGAGACGTTTTTTGATTATTGGGATCCAATTTGGTGCTAAGTCAGGTTCAGCTTTTGGATAGTCTGCGATTAAGCCACAAACAGCAATGCGGCCATGGGCATTCATTCTTTCAAAGACATGATGTTGTATTGGACCGCCAGTATTTTCAAAATAAACATCAATACCGTTTGGCGTTAATTCAGCTAATTTTGCCGCTAGGTCATCGGTTTTATAGTTCACCGCGCCATCAAAACCTAATTCATTGATGATCCAATCTGCTTTTTCATCACTACCAACAATACCAACAACTGTTAAGCCATCAGCTTTAGCCAATTGACCAACAATTGAACCTACAGAACCCGCAGCACCAGATACTACTAGGGTTTCACCTTTTTGTGGTTTACCAATGCTATAAAGTCCTTGGGTAGCCGTTAAACCTGGTAAAGCAAATACCGATAAAATAGCTTCATCAGGTAATGGCGCGGTGACTTTATTTAGG
This sequence comes from Colwellia sp., assembly GCA_022969175.1. Lineage (GTDB taxonomy): Bacteria > Pseudomonadota > Gammaproteobacteria > Enterobacterales > Alteromonadaceae > JALJPB01. The sequence goes on from JALJPB010000118.1 coordinate 3,468, forward strand.
CCAGTGCCATCAGTTAAAAAATATTCTTGCCAGCCCATCATGCCCATCACACGATCGCCAATGTTAAAGTCTGGATGGTTACTTTCAACAATTTCTCCAACACCAGAACTACGCATTACTTCGCCTAATTCAACAGGGGGAATGTAACTTTCGGTATCAGGGCTCATCCAACCAAACATTGCGGGATCAAGTGACATATGGTTTTGTTTGACTAAAAATTGTCCTTCACCAATTGTTGGCATTTCTTTTTGAACAACTTCAAATAGTTCAGGACCTACAGGGCCGCCAGTTGGACGAGCGACTAAATTTATTGCAGTATAAGTTGTCATAATGGTTATCTCTTTTGTCTATGTTGTTCGTTATTAGAACTCATATGAGCTCTACGCCAATAGCTGGCTAATATTTTTAATTCGGCTTATGTCTTGTCTTTGGTATAGCTGATCAAATGCCTCGGCAAGTTTTTCACTTTCATCCATCACTTGTTGCCAATAAACCATACGTTGCTTACGTTCCATGGTTACAAAGTCTTGACGGTCTGGAATTTTATGATGGGGTAAGGCGGCAATAAACTTTTCTGAAGGACATAGCAATACGGTATTATCGTAATGTTTTATTCTCACCTTTCTTGATAAATTCTTATCAAACCAACCCGCTTTTAACGTTGAGCTAAAATGTGGATAAAGGGTTAATCCTGAATTTTTAATCTCAAAATCAAAATGATAATCAACAATACCACCATCTCGATACATGCCCTTGGGGCTGTTTTCGATGTTTTTAATACCTTCCATCACCATAGGAATGGAACCGGAGGCAAGTAAGGCGTTTCGTATGTTTGCTGTTGAGAAAGGTAACCGTGTGGTTGATATGTTATCGGGGTCGTTAAGTTTAAGGTCGCTATTGCTCGATTGAAAAATAAAACGTTCATATTGGCTCTTTAACCGATGACGATTAATGCGATTATTCAGGTAGCTTTTTGTCAAGCCTACCCCCTGTAAAAACTTATTTTCACTGGCTACCAGCCCCTTGCATTTAGCGACTATAAAGTGCGCTTTAAAATAAGGATTATCAACAACTTCTTGTTCCCCAGTTTCACCAAAAATGGCGGCCATCATTTCAACGGCTTTGGTGCTGACTTCTCCAGGTTTAGCTTTGTGTGAGTAAGTGGTTTCTCGGTAATTTTTGGCTAAACGTTCTATCGCGGCTACGGGATCTTTTTGTGCAAAACATGCCGTTCTAAATGCACCAACACTCGAGCCAACAAGGTTTAAGGGTTGTTGTTGGTTTTTAAAGAACTTACCAAATAAATATTTATCTAAAGCATATAAGGTGAACCATTTAGGTCCACCACTTGCGCCAAGAAAAGAGCTAAAAAGCTCAGGTGTAAAGCCTTTTTCTTGAATGGTTTTTAATGCAGAGTTACCCGCATATATTTCTAACATATCTGTATATCCGCCACACTTGAAAATCTTTGTTATTTTAACTTGGTATTAGCGAAGCTCTTTACGTAAAACTTTGCCAACGTTTGTTTTCGGTAATTCATCGATAAAGATAACTAATTTGGGGCGTTTATAGTTGGTTAGTAATCCGCGACAATGTTCAAATATGTCTTCTTCGGATAAATCTGGTTTTTTACGGACAATAAACACCTTGACTTTTTCACCGGTAATATCACAAGGTGCAGCTATTGCTGCTGCTTCTAATACCCCTTCATGACTGACTAATACTTCTTCAATTTCATTGGGATAAACATTAAAGCCAGATACGATGATCATGTCTTTTTTGCGATCGACGATTTTAAACAAACCATTTTCATCCATGGTCGCAATATCGCCTGTCGCTAGCCAACCGTCTTTAAGCACTTCGTCAGTAGCTTCTTGTCGGTTGTAATAACCTTTCATCACTTGTGGACCTTTAACCCACATTTCTCCTGGTTCACCAATTGGCACTTCTTCACCATCATCATCAAGCAAACGGACGTTTGTTGATGAGGCAGGAACACCAATAGTGCCATCGTAACAGGCTTGATTGTAGGGGTTCATTGTCACCATAGGGGCGCACTCTGTTAAGCCATAACCTTCTAATAAACGAGCGCCAGTGATTTTTTCCCAAAGTTCTGCCACAGGCCGTTGTACTGACATGCCACCACCAAAGCCAAGTTTTAAGGCACTAAAATCGAGTTTTTCAAAACCAGGTGTATGTAATAAGGCATTAAATAAGGTATTTACACCGGTAATTGCTGTGAAAGGATATTTAGCTAACTCTTTGACAAAACCGGGCATATCGCGTGGATTGGTAATTAATAAATTGGTCCCGCCATAAGCAAGAAAACACAAGCAATTAGAAGTGAGAGCATAAACATGATAAAGCGGCAGTGCCGTGACCATTATCTCTTTCCCGGTCTCAAATACATGTCGGGTCATTTCATTAGATTGCATAAGGTTAGCAACCATGTTTCTGTGGGTTAGCATTACCCCTTTAGATGGTCCCGTTGTACCACCAGTATATTGTAAGAAAGCAAGGTCTTGTCCGCTAATTTCTACCGGGATAAACGACTGCTTACCGCCTTTAACTAATGCTTGATTAAACTTTATTGAATGGGGAAGACTATAAGCAGGCACTTGTTTTTTCACGTATTTAAGTACACCGTTGATTAATGTACCTTTGAGCGCACCTAAACGGTCGCCGACACCTGTGGTGATAACATGTTTAATCGTGGTTTTATCAATTACAGACTCAAGCACATGGGCAAAGTTTTCGAGAATAAGAATACCCTTGGCACCGGAGTCTTTTAATTGATGTTCCAGTTCGCGGGGGGTATAAAGTGGGTTAACATTAACTACGGTTAACCCTGCCTTAAGTGCACCAAATAATGCAATAGGATATTGAAGCAAGTTAGGGATCATAATGGCAAATTTATCACCTTTCACTAATCCTAAGTTTTGCTTCAAGTAGGTGGCAAAATCAGTGGCTTGTTGAGCGAGTTCTTGATAGCTCATACTGACATCCATATTTATGAATGCGGTATTGTTTTGATAAAGTTGGGTATATTTATCAAATAAATGTACTAATGAACTATATTTATCGGCGTCTATTTCAAACTCAACACCCGGTGGATAACTTTTTTCAAGCCAAATTTTTTCCATGAAACATTTCCTCTATCAAATTTTTATACCGTAGCGCTTTGCTTATTAAAGTACTTCAAATAAACCTGCTGCCCCTTGGCCGCCACCTATACACATGCTTATTACAACGTATTTTACGCCACGACGCCTACCTTCTATTAATGCATGCATTACCATGCGTGTGCCGCTCATACCATAAGGGTGGCCAATAGAAATTGCGCCACCATTTACGTTTAGGCGATCTTGTGGAATATTGAGTTTTTCTGCACAATAAAGTACTTGTACTGCAAAGGCTTCGTTAATTTCCCATAAGCCAATATCATCCATAGTTAAGCCGTTACGTTCAAGCAACTTGGGAATAGCGTATATAGGACCAATGCCCATTTCATCTGGTTCACAACCAGCAACAACTAAACCACGGTAAATACCTAAAGGCGCGAGTCCTCGTTGCTCTGCAAGTTCACGACCCATAACAACTACTGCAGCCGCACCATCTGATAACTGCGAAGCATTTCCGCCAGTAATTGAGCCATTATCTTTTACTGTTTTTAAACCTGATAAACCAGCCAAACTTGTTGACGGACGATTACCTTCGTCTTTGACTAAAGTGACTTTTTCTTTACTGGTTTCACCTGTCACTTTGTCCATTACTAGCTTAGTACAAGTTACTGGCACAATTTCATCATCAAACTTGCCTGCTTCTTGAGCCGCAGCCGTACGTTGCTGAGACTTTAGTGCGTAAGCATCCTGCTCTTCACGTGAAATTTCATAACGATTAGCGACAACCTCTGCAGTATCAAGCATCGGCATATATATGGCTGGGCGATAAGCTTTTACATTAGGGTCAATCATGCGGTGCATGTTCATTTTGTCATTTTGCACCAAGCTAATTGAGTCACAGCCACCAGCGACAACAACTTGTGCACCATCACAGACAATATGGTGTGCGGCACTAGCAATAGACATAAGGCCTGATGAACACTGACGATCAATGGTCATGCCAGCAACAGATACCGGAAGCTGGGCTGCCATCGCTACCTGACGACCAAAGTTCATACCTTGGTTACCTTGTGTTAATGCTACGCCAAAAATACAATCATCAATCTCGTTGACATCAATTCCGGCTCTTTCTACTGCAGCCTTGACTGCAACGGCAGCTAGGGTAGGGGCAGATAAGTCATTAAATGCTCCTCGGTATGCTTTGCCGATGGGTGTACGAGCGGCTGAAACAATGACGGCTTCTCTCATGTAGATTCCTTAGTATTGCTATTTTTAGTTATTATTGTTGTTGTGACTTCATAAAAGCCATAGCTTTCATAACAAATTTTTCACCTTGTTTAGCCCCAGAGGCTAGTGCTGCTTGGTTGTCTTGAGCTGTTAATTCAGGCCAATGTTGCCGTACTGTTTCTGGGTTTTGAGTATTCGGCGGGATAAAACAGCCTTCTGTTTCAAAAATGCTAGCGCTTGAATAACCGCCAGCACCGGCACATAAAATAAATCGGTTAGGCGCATCGTCATCACAAAGCGTTAGCAAACCCGCCGTTACGGCTTCTGGGGCAAAAGCTGCAACAATTTCAGCCGGCATTAGGTCTTCAGTCATCCGTGTTCCTGCAGTAGGAGCAAGTGCGTTTATATGAATATTGTTTTTAGCCCCTTCGAGTACTAAAGTATTCATTAAGCCAAGCACCGCCATTTTAGCTGCACCATAATTTGACTGACCAAAGTTACCGTACATACCACTTGAAGACGTAGTCATTACAATACGACCATAATTTTGCTCGCGCATAATGTCCCAAACGGCTTTAGTGCAGTTAACAGAACCCATTAGATGCACGTCCATTACTAATTTAAAGTCATCTATGGTCATTTTTGAAAATGACTTATCCCGCAAAATTCCTGCGTTATTAATCAGAATATCAACTCGGCCCCATGTGTTCATAGTTTGTTGAACCATGTCTTGTACTTCATCAAAATTAGCAACATTTGCGCCATGGCTAATGGCTTCTCCACCCATTTCTTCAATTAAACGAACAACTTCTTGTGAAGCTTCACTTGATGCACCGCTACCATCGCGTGCGCCACCTAAATCGTTAACAACAACTTTGGCTCCACGTTTTGCTAATTCCAAAGCATGAGAGCGCCCTAAGCCATTACCTGCGCCAGTTACAATGGCAACTTTCCCTACAAAACTGATAGTCATATTTGTTTCCTTTACTTCTTAAATTTTAATTCTCGTATCTAACCAATAACGATGCAAATCAGCAGCAGTTGAGTTCAAAAGCAATAAAAAAGCACGGGATTTATAAGTATAAATAAGCACTTTTGAGGAAATAATTGAACTCAAGACCAATGAATTGAGGTGTTATTTAACCATTTGTACGGAAACCCACTCGGCAACAAGTGCAGGTTTATCGCAGCCTTCAATTTCAATAGTGACCTCTGTAGAAAAACGAAACTGCCCAGGTTTTTTCTCTTCAATTGATAGCGTTTTTGCATGTGCTCTAATACGACTATTGACCGTAACCGGCTGAAGAAAGCGTACTTTATCAAAGCCAGCATTAAGACCCATATAAAAACCATCAATGATGACACTAAAGCTTTCAGCAAAATGAGACAACATGGATAGTGATAAAAAACCGTGTGCTATGGTGCCGCCAAAAGGAGTTGCTTTCGCTTTTTCTTCATCAACATGAATAAATTGATGATCAAGTGTGCAGTCAGCAAATTGATTGATTTGCCCTTGATCGATTTGATGCCAATCAGTGGGTTCTGCTTGATAGCCAATAAAATCGACAATATCATTTTTATTAATTATTTTAGGCGTTACTTTGGGTTCGGTGTTAGACATTGTTATCTCTTCTATGGAGCCATTAATATCACAAGATATGCATGAGATTTAAGCGATAACCTATGCTAAGCCGACCACTAAAATTAAACAAATGAATAGATTTGATACCTTACTATATGCTTAACGAATAGTTATAGGGCTAATGATTGCACAGAAAAATCAATGGATAATCCAGATATGTCGTACTCAAGATGAGCTTTGGTATTTTGGTGAAGTCCAAGGAATAGTGATCTGCGTACTGTCTAAGTATGGATGAATTAAGATCACTTTGTGCGCTAGCGGAAGCTAGCAACAGGCTAATCCTAACATCCGCTTCAAGCTCATTGCTGCCAGTGGTGTGTTGTCTCTGAACGATCACTTTTGCCACAAAGACGACCTTTTTTCACTATGAAAAAACAGCCTCTTAAAGACTGCTTCGTGCTAAATAAACGACTATCTGTAACATCGTAAGATTGCCTAAGTAATTTTTAGAATGATAAGCGCAACTAAGTATATATTGTTCATTTATTGATATTTAATTGCTTGTTTGGCTCTATTATATTCTATTAAAAACTCAGAAATGCTATCTGGTATATATATTTTATGACTTTCTGGGTCATTAAAATCTAAATTTAACGGGTTTATTGGTGCAAATTGCATGATATTATTAGGCTTGACTGGTGCACCACAATTAGAATTCACTCTAAAGTAATTTAAGCCCTTTAACAGTGGTCGCTTGAATTGTGTTAAGTAGGCATCAACTCGAGCGTATTTTCGAGGTGACGTGTATGACCAAAGTGTTACATCAAAAGCTAACTTCCTATAATCCAAATCTCTTTTATTTTTTTCTATATTCCAATCAATAGAATTTTCATTGTTTATACTGGGTTTTGAATTCTGTAAGTAATAATAAGAAAGATTGGAGGTACGAGCAAAACCACTTGTCTGTTCATTTTTCCATGGCAAGTTAATTGTGTCGTCAATATAAAAGTCAAAATAGCATTGGCTGACTTGACTACAATTATCTTTTCCTCCGGCAAATCTACACCTTTCACTATTTAGGTTTTGTACCGTAAAGGCTATTGCTGAAGCCCCATTCAATGAGTCATCAATAAATTGGTCTGGCATATCAAATCGCTTGGCAAATTTTGAAGTGTATGCCCACACATAATTTGATTGAAAAAACGTTCCTGCGCCTTTTTTTGTTTTAGAAATATATTTATCAGGTAGGTGAATTTTATTTTGCTCATATTTTTGATTAGACAGAGCTATTTTTTGAAACACTTCATCTCTTTTCTTGTCATTAGAATCACAACCAACAACACATAGAAATAAAGCAGTAATAAGAACCTTGCTATAAATAAATTCCATGTTCAACTCCCGCTCCTTCGCTAGCACAACAAGGTAATGAAGTTCAAAATCCATTAATTGCCTTGTACCTATTCTAATTACCATAATCAGAGGGAGGCTGATAACTGATACCGCCAAGGTCCTCTTTTTCCCTAAGCAGACATTAAGCTTTTCAGTTGCTTACGTCAACTATGCGCACCAAGAAGTCATTAGGATTGGATGAATTCATAAGTCAATATCAAACCGATTGAAGTATCACCCTTAGGCTAACTTTTGCCACACTGCGGAAATAAGGATTTGTGATTGTTTGGTATTTTTTTAGACCGCTGATACGCCTAAAGGAGCCATTATTAATTGGAATAATACATTCCCACTGCATTGCAAAACGCATCGGCTAGCGATCAACGCTATCCAAATTTAAAGTGTATCTGACCCCATTTATTCAGAAACATCGATTTTATTAGCCTCATAACCGGCAGGACACTTTTCGAGTAGGGAGGTCCCGCATATTATTCTAGCAAAAGAAAAGTCAATGGCACTTCGAAATCAAATTCTTTCAGTTTTAGTTCCTTAGGAATTCTTTTGAAAGATTGAATCCTACCAATTTTTCTCATTACAGCACGATCAAGTTGCCCTGAGCCAGAACGTTGTATAAATTTCTTTGCAATGATATTACCCTCTTCGTCAATCTTAATCTGTAAAGTAATTTCCCCTTCAATACCGTAGTCTATTGCGAATGATGGGTAGTGTATTTGCGACTTAACAATATCAATTAGCTCTTTAGTAAAAGTCCTATGATGCCAGTTGTTTTCGTGTGTGGCTGCTTCAATTGGAATAATTCCTTGAGCTAGAATAAAACATATAATTAGCGTGTTAATTGATTTGTTGTAAATTTTCATAATAAAACTCCTTTGTTTCTTGAGTTATTACTATATTGAGTCGCGTTGCCCTTCACAAACGTAAAATATTAACGATATGAGTGAATGCTATTCATCTATACTTGTTTCGACTAGCTGTTTGAACCAGCCTATAAATGAATGAATGTCATCTCGCTCTGTATCTCGGGGATGATAAACCACAAAACATGCTGGTAAAAATCGATGTGTTTCTTTAAATGGCTGAACCAGTAAACCACGCTTTAACGCCAGGTTATTTTCAAACTTCAATCAAAGGTTAGAAAAGTGGTAAAAGTCCGCCTTATAAATCCAACCTGTAATGTCAGCTATCAAGCCAACTGCGAAAGTGTACTTTTGTTAGTCGTCACTTCCGTAACGCGCACAGAGTGATCGTTACAAGTTGAACAGTGAACGACGGCTATGGCAAAGCGGATTATTGGCTATGGTGAATTCATACCAAAATTAAGACCGCTTTGTGGCAATGCTTCCAAAGATAGGATACCACCAGCAAAGCTATACTGTTTAACGAGCAACTGAGGGCCTGGTTCAAGTGACTAACCTCTTTGCTGCTTTATATTCTGCGTGCATAAATGCCCAAACGGATATGATCCCAACGGCAGAAATCAAGATCAGCATATTCATAAAGCTAGACCAACCACCCGCACTATCTGCCAGTCGTCCCCCAATGAAAGCAAATGTTGCACTAGCCGCAAAGCCGAAGGCATCAATTAAACATACCAAAGTCGCACTATGTGGGCCGCCGTATTCAATGGAGAATATCGACATCGGTAAGTAATAGGCTGGAGAAATCGAAAAAGCGAATAGAAAAATTGC
>JALJPB010000119.1 GCA_022969175.1 Colwellia sp.
CTACTTTGACTAATTGGCCATCTAAAATAGCTAAGGTTAATGGTAAGTTGACCTTGAATTTGCTGCCCTTACCTAGTTCAGATTCAACTTGAATACGACCGCCAAGGGATTGAATATTCCGTTTAACCACATCCATACCGACACCACGACCAGAAATATCAGTAATTTCGGCAGCCGTTGAAAAACCCGCTTCAAATAACAAATCATAAACCTGACTGTCAGTTAATACGTCTTTTGCATCAATAAGACCTTTTTCAATGGCTTTGGCTACGATAACGTCTCGGTTTATGCCCGCCCCGTCGTCAGAAATCTCAATAACAATGTTGCCACCTTGATGATAGGCATCAAGGGTAATAGTGCCTTTGGCAGGTTTTCCTGCGGCAATTCTCACTGCTGCTGTTTCAATACCGTGGTCGGCAGCATTACGAACTAAATGAACCAGCGGATCGCCAATTTGTTCCATCACTGTTTTATCAAGTTCCGTTTGTTCTCCATTGATAATTAGCTCAATTTCTTTACCTGTTTTTTTCGATAAATCATGAACTAAACGTGGAAATCGATTAAAGGCAAAACTAATAGGTAACATACGAATACGCATAACACTTTCTTGTAACTCTTTAGTGTTTTGTAATAACTGTTCTAGGCCAGAAACTAGTCGCTCCGTTTTTGTCATGTCAAAGTCACTACCCAATTCGGATAACATCGATTGGGTGATAACTAATTCGCCAACTAAGTTAATCAAGTTATCAACTTTATCAACACCAACTCTGATCGAGCCAACATCTGGTTTTGCTTTAGTTGCGTTTTTTTCGCTACTCTTTTGTTCAGTGCTTTCAGCCTCTGACGAAGGTGATACTGACTCATCTGGGCTAAGGCTAGGATTAGGGCTAGAACTAGGACTATCGACTGCTTCACTTTCATTAACTGGGCTATCATCAAGCACTTGGGTTTGTTGCTCAATAATCAATTTACATTCATCTTCTACCCATTCAAAAACTTCTTTAATATCGTCCTCTGAACAGCTAGATTTCAGTTCTAATTGCCAAGTAAGATATAACTCTTCAGGGTACATATCTGATAAAGCGGGTAAAGCATCAATTTTGGCCACTACAGATAACGGACCTAAATCACTTAAGGCATTAAAAAGTAATAGTGGGTCGTTCCCCGTTTGAACTAGATGGTGCTGAGGAATAAAGGTAATTTGCCAACAGCTCACTTCAGTTGAATTTTCACTGTCGCTACCGGTGTTGTCTGACTGTTTTTCTGTTGGGGAAGTATTATCTGCTCCTAAAGTTTCTTGCAGTAAAATCGCAGTTTTCGCTATTTTTTCATCTTCGCAGCTTACTTCATCTCTGATGGCTTCAATCATTAAGCGCATACAGTCAACAGAGTCGAGTAATAGTTCGACATCAACGGGTTCTATGGTTCTTCGACCATCACGCATTTCATCTAATAACGTTTCAACATGATGGGTAAACTCAGTGACATCATTAAAACCAAAGGTACCGGCACCACCTTTGATAGAATGTGCGGCCCTAAACACGGAGTTGATGGTTTCACTATCACTGTCTTGGTTCAGTTCAAGTAAGCTTGACTCCATTAATTCAAGCCCTTCAAAGCTTTCTTCTAAAAAGCTAGGAATAAATTGTGACAGATCAATACTCATAATTTTTTACCTAAGTTATCTACCTAAGTTATCTACCTAACAACACGTTTAATGGTAGCTAATAATTTTTCTGGATTAAAAGGTTTAACTAACCAGCCAGTAGCACCAGCAGCTTTTCCTCGCTGTTTCATATCCCCTGAGCTTTCAGTGGTAAGCATTAATATCGGGGTAAATTTAAAGCTAGCCAATTTCCTCAATTCTTGGCAAAGGGTTATGCCATCCATAATTGGCATATTTACATCACTAATAACCAAATCAAAACCGCCACCTTGAGCCTTTGTTAACCCATCTTGGCCATCTTTAGCTTCAACCGTGCTGTAACCGGCACTTTTTAGAGTAAAACTAACCATATCTCTAATAGAGTTAGAATCATCAACCACTAAAATTTTGGTCATACCTTTTTCCTTTATTAAGTCGCTTAGTTAACATCCGCGAGTTATTAACATTATGAAGTCACCATTTAAGAGATCAGCTTAAGACATGACTAAATATTGGTTTAAAATGGGTTCGTTGATACCAAGAAGTTTGATACTTTCTTGGATTACTGGTGAGGTAGATTGCCATTGCAGTTCTTTATTTTGTGCAGCAATATAAGTGACTACGGCAATCAACATTTGAATGCCTATGGTATCTATTCTTACAACTTCACTGTCGTCAATAATAATAAGGTCTTGTTCTTCAACTGCTTTAATGAAGTTTGATTTACACTCATCAACGATGGCTATGGTTAATTCAGCAGGCAGTTTTAGCATTGGCGTCCCTTCCAAATTTATTATTTGATTTGATATTTAAAAGATAAGACAAATTTGGTTATTCGCAAGGTCGATAATCAAATAAATGTAACATTTTATATTCTTTTCAATATGGGTAAGGCTTAGCGACTAGCATTTATTTTATCCTTACTTTATCAAAGGTTATTAAATGTACATATTATCCCGTCAACGCAAACGGTATAATGTATAAAAAACTTCATTTACTCTGTCAAAACTGTATAATTTATGACAATCAAAATAAAACTAGGTGATCACATGACAATAGGTGTTGGCGGTTCAACCGCAGAAATTGAATTAGCAAAACTCAGCGATATGACAACAGATATAACACCGATTTCATTAGGTGAATTCAAACAGCGTATTCAAAAAGCTCAGCAGTTAATGCAAGAAAATAATATTGCTGCTACTTATGTTAATGCCGGTACTAATTTATATTATTTTACTGGTACTCGTTGGTATGCAAGTGAACGCATGGTTGGCGCAATTATTCCTCAACAAGGTGAAATTGAATATATTTCTCCTTTTTTCGAAATAGATACCATTAATCAATTTATGAAAGTTGAAGGACATATCAATGGCTGGCAAGAGCACGAAAGTCCGTATCAATTATTTATTGATACCTTAAATAAAATGGGCATCAACTCAGGCAATATTGCCCTTGATGAGTCTACCCAGTTTTTTGTTGGTGAAGGAATAAGAAAATGCGGCTCTAATTATCAATTACTTGATGCAAAAGCGATTACCGCTACTTGTCGTGGCCAAAAATCAGATACTGAAATAGCTTTATTACAACGTGCTAAAGACATGACTATGGTTGTGCACCGAGCCGTTGCTAAAATATTATATGAAGGCATTACCGTACCTGAAATTACCAACTTCATTAATCAAGCACATATTAAACTCGGAGCGCCGAGTGGCTCATATTTCTGTATCGTACTTTTTGGTGAAGATTCATCTTTTCCTCACGGCGTAGCTAAGCCAAAAGCACTTGAACTTAACGATGTCGTATTAATTGATACCGGTTGTCAGTTACAAGGTTATAACTCAGACATTACCCGCTGTTATGTTTATGGTGAAGCAAATCAAAGACAAAGAGAGATGTGGGCAATAGAGAAGTCGGCACAACTTGTTGCTTTTAACGCTGCGCAAATTGGTGTGCCATGTGGCGATGTTGATGTTGCCGCTAGAGAATATTTAGCGAGCCAAGGGTTAGGACCTGATTATCAAACACCGGGTTGTCCTCACCGAACGGGTCATGGTGTGGGTTTAGATATTCATGAGTGGCCATATTTAGTTCGTAGTGACCGTACACCACTTGCCAAAGGCATGGCTTTTTCAAATGAACCGATGTTGGTTTTACCAGGAGAATTTGGCATCAGATTAGAAGATCATTTTTATATGACTGACAATGGCCCTAAATGGTTTTCTGAGCCATCACACTCTATCGATGACCCTTTTGGTTATGAAGCTTAACGAGTAATAATACATTGAATATAAACCAAGCCTAACAATTGTTAGGCTTTTTTATGGCAATACGATTGGCTAATGAGGCAAGTTTCGTTAGAATCACTATATAATCAATTTTTTGTGATAATTCATGCACGCTTTTTTTGAATACATTCCTCTCGTTATATTTTTTGCTATTTATTCTCTGGTAGATATTTATTGGGCTACCGCTTCTTTAATCGTCACGGCTGCCCTGCAAATTGTTTATTTTGTTGCCAAACGTGAACCTGTGCCGACTAAAAACTGGATATTTTTTGCGATTATTGCCGTATTTGGCGGTTTAACGATATTTTTCCATGATGATACCTTCATTAAATGGAAAGTAACGATTATTAACCTCTTATTTGCCGTGGCATTAATTGTCAGTAATAAATTTTTTAATAAAAACTTAATGAAGAATTTTCTCGGTGAGGCACTCACCTTGCCAGATAATATTTGGGCAAAATTAAATCTGTCTTGGGCACTTTTTTTTACTTTTTGCGCGCTATTAAATTTATATGTCGCCTTTAGTTTTGAGCAGCAAACCTGGGTTTATTTTAAAGTCTTTGGCTTAACGGCATTAATGTTTGTCTTTGCTATTGGCTCTATCATGGCACTTAATAAACATTTGCCCCAAGATGAAGAAACACAGAGCGACAACTCTGATAAAGAAAAAAACAATTAATAATTTGGAAGTATTGTTATGTATTACCTAATATACAGTGAAGACGTAGAAAATAGTTTGTCGTTGCGCATGAGCGTAAGAGATAAACACTTAGCCCGTTTAAGTGAATTACAAGATCAAGGTCGATTATTGGTGGCAGGCCCTTGTCCTGCTATTGATAGTGACAATCCGGGTGAAGCCGGTTTTACTGGTTCGCTAATTATCGCAGAGTTTAACTCACTTAATCATGCACAGGCTTGGGCTGATGATGACCCATATATTGCTGCCGGTGTTTATAAAAAAGTAACGGTAAAACCTTACAAAAAAGTATTACCAGCGTAACGTTAAGGCAAATTTAGCAAAAATGATAAAAAAATCACTTATTCTCAGTCCCCTATTCCTAGCCCTTTCATTTGTGCTACCTCAAGCCTATGCCGCCAAAACCATTAAGAACTGCGAAAATAAAAAGGTCAACAATATTGCTTTTTCACAGTGTCTTGATAGTGTCAGAGATGTGGTCGACAGAGAGTTACAAACATGGATAAATAACCAAGTATTTTTACTTGAAGAAGTTGAGCTAAATACTGGGAGAAGCTCTGCTTTAGTGATGTTTAAACGCTCGCAAAGTAACTTTATTACTTTTCGTGAAAACAATTGTCGTTGGCAGTATCTTGCTCTATCACCAGGAACTGGAGCGGGTCCGGCTTATAAAAGATGTTATATCAATACCACCAACAGTCGAATAAAAGAATTGAGCCTATTAAACAAGGTTAATTAACATTTGTGTTTTTCATGTACATATAAAAAAACCGCTGATTTTAAGCGGTTTTTTTCATCGTTTCAACTCTAGCGATCACTGCTCAATAACTTCATCCCCAGATAGCATAATAGCGAACCAGCGACCACCTTCTGAGCTTTCAAGACCTATTTTTATAATCATGGTTAGTGGGACTGATAACAACATACCTACAGTACCTAATAACCAGCCCCAAAAAATTAACGATAAAAATACAACCAAGGTTGAAAGCCCTAACCCTCTTCCTAAATAACGCGGTTCAACCACATTACCCATCACTGTATTAATAATTAGATAACCAAGGCCAATAAATCCAGCTTCTGCTACACCTAATTGTAAAATGGCTAATGACATCGCAGGAACTGCGGCGATAATTGAGCCGATATTAGGGATATAGTTAAGTAAAAAGGCTAAAACCCCCCACAACAGATAAAAATCTAAATCAAACGCCCATAACATTATTGACACTATTAACCCTGTTGCGATACTCACCATAGTTTTTATCGCAATATAATGATTAACCGAGGTTAAAAACTGATCGATTTGTTTCATTCGTCTTTCTGGATCATCAAGGGCAATATGTAATTTACTTGGCAAAGATGGCGCTTCAAACAACATAAAAATGACAGTAAGAATAATTAAAAACAAATTAGCCATTACACTGCCTAAACCACTTAACATATTCGCGGCTAACCCCATAGCAGCAGCAGGGTCAAAGTACTCAATCAATAGGCCTGTTGATATTTGAATTTTATATTGTGCCAGTTGTTCAGTTAACCAAGTAAATTGTTGAATAAGTTGCACCCGATATTCAGGAATTAAGGTCATTAATTCGGTCAAGGACTTACTCACTAAACCAGCAAGAGACAGTGCGATTGAAACAAAAATAACAATGACAAAAATTACGGATATAAATCGAGGTATTTTAAATTGACTCGCTTTTTCGATGAGAGGATTACAAATAATGGCGATAAAAACTGACAATAAAAACGGCACTAATAAATTAGTTGCCGTTTTTAGCCCTGCCAAAATAATAAAGATGCTAGCGATCATTAAAATCATCTTTAATGCGCCGTTACTGTTCGTTCTTAATGCCATGTCAATCCTTTTGCGTATATAACTAACCGAACTATACGCTAAAAGTATCTATAGACTAAAATAAACTTACGCCTTTTATATTTAGCGCACCTTAACTGTAAAATTGAAGTTACATAGTTCGTCGAATTAGGGTAACACTGGACAGTCGCAATAACCGCCAACAGCTAAACAAACCAACAAAACCGACAAAGCCTGCACCGACACCAATACCTAATAACCAATAACTAAAATGAAAACTTGCTGACATATCAAAAACTTGGGTTTGTAAAAAGTAAACCGCAATTTCCATGGCAATACTCGCCATTAAACCAGCAATGGCGCCCAGAGCAACAAACTCAAACAAAACACTGTTACGTAATAAAGAGCCCTTTGCCCCTAATGTTCTTAATATTGCTAATTCTCGCTCACGTTCTTCCATACTGGCCTGAACTTGCGCGACCAAAACTAAAGAACCCGCTAATACCACTAAAACAAGGATTAATTCGATAGCAATACTTACCTGTTCAATCACTTGATAAAGCTGCTTTAAAATTGCGCCAAAGTCCATCATGGTAACGGTTGGGAATTCCTTAAAAAACTGTGCTAAAGCTGTTTTCGCTTGTTCTGGTACCATCCAAGCTGAAATGTAAGTAGCGGGAAAATCTTTCAATACTGGTTTATTAAAAACCATAATAAAGTTGAGTTGTCGTGACTTCCAATTGACTTCACGAATACTAGTAACCGGTACGGTAAAGGTTTTACCACCTAAGTCAAAGGTAAGCTCGTCCCCTAGTTTAATTGACATACGCTCAGCGATAGAGCTCTCAATTGAGACTTGCCCTTGTTGATCATCCTTTTGCCACCACTGTCCTTCAATCAACTCATTTTGATAGGGTACTTCGTCTCGCCAAGTTAAACCTAGCTCCCGTCCCATACCTTGACGAGGTTTATTTTCTTCATCACTTGTTTTCGAGTTGTTTTTGGCTTCTTGTTTTTCTGTAGTTTCTGATTTGTCTAAATCACCATCTGTAGATTTAGATTCTTCATTGGACTCTTCAGCCGACTCTCTGTTTAATAATAACTCACCATTAACCGCGGAAATTCTGCCGCGAAATACTTGATAAAACCCTTGGCTTTGAATGTCATGACTATTAACAAAATCACCAATAGACTCTAGCTGATTTTCAGCAATATTCATCACATAATGATTAGGGGTATTTTCAGGAAACTGTTGTTGCCATTCGGATATTATTGAGTTTTTCATTACCACAATAAGCAAAAGTAACTTAATCGCTATGGTAAAACTGACCAACTGCACACTGTTTTCACTTGCGCGACGTTTTAAATTGGCTAATGCTAAATGCCATGACTTTCCTGCTTGAGAGCCGACTGAGCGCCCGGCACTCATTAGCCCTTGACCAAAAAGCAATAAAACAATGGAAACAATCATGCCGCCAATAAGTAATGAAATGCTCATCATGAAGTCTTGACTAAACATCATTAACAGCGCAAAAAGCGCCAGCAAAGGTGGCAGTTGGTGTAAACCAAAACGTGGCGGCTTTTCATGACTAAAACCTCTTATGACCGACAAAGGGGAGGTTTTAATTAAACTTTTGATCGGCTGAATGGCAAAAGCAATTGCGCATAAAAGCCCAGTAATAACAGCAGTAGAGAAAGGTTTATAACCTAAATCGGTATTTTCTAAAGATAAATAGCTATCTATGGCACTAATGCCAAGAAGTAAAAGACAATAACCCACCACTAAACCGATACTAATACTGATCAAACTTAGCAAAGACCAATGCAAATAATATAACTTTCGAATATGAGAGACACTTGCACCTAAGGCTTTAAATACCGCTACCATTGGTTGGTGGCGTTGACCATATCGGCGACTGGCCACTGCCACAGCTACAGCGGCTAAGACAATGCCGAGCATACTCGCCAGTGATAAAAACTTCTCTGCCGTTGTTAAGGTATTAGACAGTCGTGATTGTGCTTGTTTAGCGTCATAAAATCGTTGTGTATCATTGAGCTGGGGTTTAAGCCACTCTTCAAAAGATTTAATTGCATCATTTTCTCCAGCAAATAAATATTTATACGTTAACCGACTACCGGGTTGTACTAACTCCGTTTTTGCTAAATCAACGATATTGACAATAATTGTCGGGCCAGCAATGAATGCCCGATAAGACCGGTCAGGAATATCGGTAATAATGCCTTTAATTTCAAATGAAGCGACACCGATTTCAATTTCGTCACCTATTTGGATTTCTAAACGAGTTAATACACTTGGCTCAACCCAGACACTGCCAGGCTCAGGAGCATGTACTATCGTTGACTCTTGTTGTACGATGGACTTTTTAACCTTTAGCTCACCACGCAACGGATAGGAATTAGAAATGACACTGAGCTCTGATAACAACATATTATCACCAGCAAATACCATTGACTCTGTTTCTACTTTTTCGGCCATTTGTAAGTCATAAAACTGACTTTTTTCAATAACATCATTAGAGGCCACTCGACTGGTTCTTAATACTCGGTCTGCGGCAATATAAGTAGAGCTATTGGTCAATAAGGCCTGCTTTATTTGCCCCGAAAAACCCGATAAAGAAAAAACTGTCGCAACAGCAAGGACAATGGCTAAACAAATGATAGTTAACTCGCCACGGCGAAATTCATGATGCAATAAGCGCAAGGATTGCTTTATCCATAGATTGGACTTATTACTTGCTCCGAGCTCTGGTAAATTAGCTGACATAGTTATCCTACTTTTTCGACTGTGGTGATATCTTCGCTGGCTTGATGCTTAATTACTTTTTCTGTTAAGACACCACTGTCCATTTCAACCTGACGTTGACAACGACTAGCAAGTTTATGATCATGAGTAACCAGCACTAAAGTTGTGCCTTGTTTTTGATTTAATTCAAACAGTAAATCTGCAATATGCTGCCCTGTTTTAGTGTCTAAATTACCTGTTGGCTCATCGGCAAATAAAATATCAGGTTGAGAAATAAAGGCTCTAGCGATAGCAACTCTTTGTTGCTCGCCACCTGAGAGTTGTGAAGGATAATGATCTGCTCGTTCACTCAGGCCCACTTGGGCAAGAAGATCTTTGCCACGTTGCTGTGCGTCACTCAGATTTGCCAGTTCAGCTGGCAACATGACGTTCTCTAATGCCGTTAAACTATTAATCAATAAGAACTGCTGAAAAATAAAACCGACATGATTTGCTCTCACTTGGCTACGTTGTTCTTCATTAAACTGGTGTAATGCATTGCTTTTAAGATAAACTTCACCTGAGCTAGGTAAATCTAGACCAGCGAGTAAAGATAATAACGTTGTTTTTCCAGAGCCAGATGAGCCAACAATCGCGAGGGTATCACCCACGTTAACGGTTAAGTCTAATGGCTGTAGTAACTCTAAGGTTTTATCTTCTAGTTGAACTGACTTTGTTAATGCGCGTACTTTTAAAATATTCTCGGGATCTAACTTCATGAAAAAATATCCAGTTTTGGTTTTACTACTCATAATATTAAGTAGTGTAATTACTTTTCGCCCTGCATGGGCAGCTAACTCTATTCTACTACTAGGTGATAGTGTCAGTGCAAGTTATGGAATGAAACAAAATGAAGGGTGGGTGCACCTACTCAATATACAACTTAAGCAACAAGATGCACCATATTTTATTCATAATGCTAGCATTAGTGGTGAAACCACAGGTGGCGGACTATCTAGGATTGAGGGCATTTTAGCGACAGAAAAAGTTGACTATTTAATTATTGAATTAGGCGGTAATGATGGCCTTCGAGGCTTTTCCCCTAAGCTAATTAAAAATAATTTGTTACAAACAATTGCCCTCGCCCAAGAGAAAAACATCAAGGTATCTTTAATCAAAATTAAAATCACGCCGAATTATGGCCCTAGATATAATAAAATGTTTGAACAAGTTTTTATTGATGTCGCTAAAGAGACAAATATCGAGTTAATCCCATTTTTTATGGAAGAAATAGTGTTAAAACCAGAGTTAATGCAGGCTGATGGTATCCATCCAAACAAAAAAGCCCAACCACTTATTGCTGATATTGTGGCAAAGCAATTAGCACAACTCATTTTAAAATAACTTTATAAACGGACTAAATTTATGGAATTTATTTGGATACTGTTTGCTTTTCTTTGTGGTCTTGGCGCTAAAAGTTTCAATTTACCGCCATCAATAGGTTATTTGATTGCTGGTTTTGTTTTGCACTTTTTGGGTTATCAAGGCAATGAAAATTTACAGGCATTAGCCAATTTAGGCATTACTTTAATGCTGTTCACTATCGGGTTAAAGCTAAATGTAAAAGATTTAATGAAAACTGAAGTCTGGTTTGGTAGTTTAGCTCATACCAGCATTTGGTTAGCTGTTACTTTAGTTTTCATTAAATTACTGGCTGTTGCTTCTATCGCTTTTTTCACCGATTTAGATTTCAATACCGCGGCTCTTATAGCCTTTGCCTTAAGCTTTTCAAGTACAGTATGTGTGGTAAAGTTACTTGAAGATAACGGAGAAATGCGAACTCGACACGGAAAACTTGCGGTTGGTATTTTAGTTATTCAAGATATTATTGCCGTTGCCTTTTTAGTGATTGCTACCGGTAAAACACCATCAATTTGGGCGTTTAGCTTATTAGCATTATTCTTTGTTAAACCTCTAATAAATAAGGTTATCGACCATGCTGGGCACGGTGAACTCATTCCATTGATGGGATTTTTTCTTGCTTTAGGCAGTTACGAACTATTTGAGCTAGTCGGCATAAAGGGCGATCTAGGCGCCCTTTTAATCGGCATGTTTTTAGCTTCTCATACCAAGGCAAGTGAAATTAACAAGTCGTTAATGAGTTTTAAAGATCTCTTTTTAATTGGTTTTTTCTTATCGATTGGTTTTACCGCTTTGCCCGATTTACAAATGCTCGGCTTAGCAGCCATTTTAACCTTATTGTTACCTGTTAAGTTTGTTTTGTTTTTTGCTTTGTTTAGTTTGTTAAAACTGCGTTGCCGCACAGCTTATTTAAGCGCATTAACCTTAAGTAATTTTAGTGAATTTGGCTTAATTGTTGCTGCTTTAAGTGTAAAAGCAGGCTGGTTATCTAACCAATGGTTAGTTATATTAGCGTTAGCAGTTTCGTTCTCTTTTATCATAACTAATGTCATATACCGTTATGCCCATCAAATATTTACCGCGAAAAAAGGTTTTTTCAAACAATTTGAGCTTGCTACTATTTTAGCTGAAGATAAGTTTGATCAACCCTGTCATGCCAGCATTATGGTTATCGGTATGGGGCGAGTGGGTATGGGGGCTTATCACGCTTTGGATACTCATCTTGAAAAGCAAGTATGGGGCATAGATGCCGATAGAGATAAAATAAACTGGTTAAATAGCCAAAATATCAATGCCTACTATGGCGATGCTGAAGATGCCTATTTCTGGGAAAACATCGACTTAACAAGGCTAGAACTTGTCTTGATTGCCCTGCCCTCAGTACAAGACAGCATGAGTATAACTGAACAGTTACAGGCAGCAAATTACCAAGGAAAAATTGCCGCTATAGCACGTTTTGATGATGAAAGAGAACTACTACAAGACTCGGGTATAGATAAAGTGTTTAACTTCTATAATGAAGCTGGTGTGGGTTTTGCCGAAGAAAGTATGGCGATGATATCACCTGATAATAAATAGTTGATTTGCTTCCCTCGGCTCTGGCATCCTCGACAACTGCTCCTGCGTTGTTCTACTTACGTATATCCATATACTAATGCTTCGCTCTACCTTCTACATCCATGTAGTCGTGCCTTTAGTCATTCATTCACATCCATGTGATCATGACATATTTGCTTCCCTCGGCTCTGGCATCCTCGACAACTGCTCCTGCGTTGTTCTACTTACGTATATCCATATACTAATGC
>JALJPB010000012.1 GCA_022969175.1 Colwellia sp.
AGAAACAAAAAAGCCTCTACATTGTTGTAGAGGCTTTTTATTTAAATAAGTGAGCTGACACTATAAGCCGGGTTTTGTATCTCTTCCGAAGAAGAGTGACAATCATTCGTCTAGGCCTTAAATCGCTCTAAGGCTCAAGCAACCTACCCGGTTTCCACGCGAACCACGCTTATACTTTTTAAACTTACGTTCAAATAGTCATGAAACCCTATTTGGTCTTGCTCCGGGTGGAGTTTACCCTGCAATTACTGTTACCAGTAATCCGGTGCGCTCTTACCGCACCCTTTCAGCCTTACCTGTGAAATTTCCGAAGAAACAACCATCGGCGGTCTTCTCTCTGCTGCACTTGTCGTCGGCTTGCGCCGCCCAGGCGTTACCTGGCACCCTGCTCATTGGAGCCCGGACTTTCCTCCCCTCTATCCGTATACCTTTGGTTTGCACCTCAGATACTAAGATAAAGCAGCGATTGTCTGGTCAACTCGGGGCGCATTCTACCTGCTGAGCGCTCTGGGGGCAAGCAGAAGCTTGGCCAGTGAGGTAACAATGGCAAACTTAATTAACTAAGTTAGCATCAAACCAACGAGCAATAGTATTAACTAAATTTTTATCTTGTGCCAATAAAGGGTGGCCGTGTTCTTCTCCTTTATAAGAGATGAATTGAGAATGAATATTTTCGTTCAAAGTAAAACCACGCTTAGTGCCTTCAAAGGTACCGTCTTGTTCAGCAGCAATAAACAGAGTGGCTATTTTAGCTAAAGTCGTCTGATAGTCTTCCACTGACTCATCATTGTTTTGCACAACAGCAGAAGAAAAGAAACTCATTGCAGATACCGAGTTGTTTTTTGCTAAAATTTGAGCCTGACGACCACCACAACTTGCGCCAATAACACCAATAGCACCATCCTCACCTACTTTTTCACGAAGAAAGTCATACGCTAACTGCACATCAGCTGGCCAATGTTCCATAATCATCGGCCAAGGATTTTTCCGTTCCTCTGCCGGCAATTTAGCTAACTCTTTGATATCCGTTGCTCCGCTAATACTCTCGCCATACCATCGAAAGTCCAAGCTTAATGTATGTATGCCTCTTTGACTAAGTTCCTTGCCAATTTCCTTATACATTATTCGAGTTGAGTTGCATTGATGTAACAAAACTACCGCTCTATTGGTTGGCGTTTGTGGTTGGTTGTAAGTTGTTTTTAATTCGAACCCTTGTTTTGTTGTTAAGGTTAGTTCGTTAGCATGACAAAAACTTGTCAAAGCTATTAGCGTCACTATCAGTAATTTTAATCGGCGGTGCATTGTCTTTCCTCATTATTTTTAATTGACAAAATTATTAAATACTCAACTCAAGTTCGATGTTATTAACAATTTATTAAGTCTAATTGTGCGGATATTCTAGAAAAAAACATGATTTTTCGCTGACATTTGGCTATTTTATCTCTGATATTCATCTGAATTTAAGTGAAATTCAAATAGTTGTCATAAAAGAGCTACAAAGGTCTAAATGAAAGACGGTATTGAAAATATCATTGGGTAAAGTGTCTAGTTAAATGATGGCATAGATCAGTAAAAATTCTTAGTTGGACGAGCTAAGCTCGATGACATCCTTTTTAGCAGAAATAGCTTGAGTGATTAAGATTTTGTCTTGGACATCACTAATGTTCGTTACTGCCTCATTTATTGTTCTTATTACCTGATAATGATTATTTTCTAAATTAAATGTCCAAATACTCTGATCTTTATTAATGCTATAGATTTTATCGCCACTGAGCACAAAAGAACCAATCGTTGATGCGACTTGCAAGGCCACTATTAATTCGGCTTCGGTGGTTGATAATTGCCAAAATTGATTTTTATTGTCCAAATAGACTATATGCCCTTGCAGATTAATGGCTGCCCACCTGAAATTTCTAGCTATCGTATCGAGAAATAGATCTTGTTTTAAACTGTAGCGCGTCAATGCTGGCACCCCAGCTTTCCGTATTTTCAATAAAATAATATCATTTTGTGCCCAACCATAAATTCCCAGTACGGGCTGTGCCAACTCAACTTGTTCAGCGATACCTTCTAAGGTAAGGCGATATAGCTCGGCATTAACCGCAATAAGAATACTCCTGCCATCTGGTGCCCAACTATATCCCTGTATTATTGAGTCAGTTTTAAAATGGGACAGCTGTTTGAGATAACCTTGCCCTTTAAGCCATAACTGCTGACCTCCCGAGCGATTTGAAATAAAGGCGATTCCCTCTCCAGAGGGTTGGTATTTGGCATCACGCTCAATATAAATTGACCGTTCTATACTTGTATAAGGGGTATACACTTGATTAAATTTTGGAGCGACTTGCTTGGTTGCAAGTTGGCTTTCTTGTTTACTCTCTTGTTTAGTAAGTAAAACTTCAGCGATGTCACTATCAAAAACCCCTTGAGTGGCTATGATTGACTGCCCATTTGGGTGAAATCTTGGCGAGTAAATTACACTGTTGATATTGGCATTGATTTTAGTCACCTCACCAGAAAAAGATAAAGTGTAAAGCGCTTTTGCTGAGTTAAAAATTAATTGTTTTCTTTTGGCGTCAAAACTGGGAAAAACAAACTGATACAATGCTAATCTCTTAGGGCGCTTAATAACGGTAGACGATTGCACCTCGCCATGGCTATTAAGTATTGATAAAATATGCTCGCTTGATTTATTTAAGCCAACCACGGCAATAAGATCAAGTTCAGGTGAATAAGTAGCACTATAGAGCTCAGTGTTTTCAGAGGAATAAAAATCTGTCAACTCGTCATTAACTAATGAATACTTAATTAACTTCGCGTTATTTCCTTGGTATTTCAGCAGAACTATTGAGCCATTATTCAACCATAAAGGTTCATCAAAAGGACCTCGACTACAACCTAAGACTAATTCAGGAATTTGTGGTTTTATAAAGGCTTGCTTTAAGTTTATTTTCATTAAATTAAAACAATTATCTGCGATTTCCCTTAACTTGCTTGTAGTTTTTGACATGAAAATAAACTGTTTACCATCAGCAGAAAAACTGCCACTACTACAGGCTCCAACACCTTTAATTAAAGGATACTCTTGATGGTTTTTAAGATCTTTTGCCCACAAACTATTACCACAAAAACCGTTTGAACGCTGAAAGATAATATAACTGCCATCAGGTGAATACTGAGCAACTGTTTCTTTTTCATCTGTAGCGGTTAATGGCGTTAAGACATCAAAACTTAATGGCTGATGTTGCTCTTCTACATTCCATAGATAAAGGCTTATAAAAAATAGTATTAGGCCAACAAACCAGAAAGAATAAGGTCTAAAATTAAAGCCTTTTTGTTGTTCAGCTGCCAATGTTAAAAGTTCAAGACTATCATCCCAAGTGACATCGACCTCTAAACTGTAGCCCTTTTTAGCATGGGTTTTAATGATTTTTTGCTGCTTACCATCATCCCCAAGTACCTTTCTTAACTTGGTAATACACTGCTGAAGAGTGCTAGGTGATACTACACTATCACGCCATACATGTTCCATTAAGGCGTCGATGGTTACGACTTCACCTTGATTTTTTGCTAATAAACTCAACACAGCAATGACTTTTGGCGCCATAACCGTCAGCTCTTGGCCACGTTTTATCTCATTTCTTGAAGGGTCAACATAGGTTTTATCTAGCCAAAATTTTTGAGTCATTACATTTTTATACCAGTGAAAGAACACCTTCAGCCTAACATAATAATTTTCAATGAACGAGTTGAGTAAGTGCCGTTCAATACTAAGTAACTCTTTGCGATACCAAACAATTAATGTCTAACACTGAGTAATAAATTAACTCGCCAAGACCCGCTTTCACTGAACGTAATTTCAGTTACAGCAGGCTTTGTTACTCAAACGAAGCAACAATTTCTCTAAAAAATGCAATGGTTTCTTGCTTCGAATCATGCTGATCTTGAAAGTTTTTATCGGCACTGTTTTTAACAATGACGATATTTGCTTTTTGGTTCACATAGATATATTGCCCGTATACGCCAACACAGAAAAATTCGCCAGGCTCAGCTTCAGGCGGTAACCAAATTTGATATCCATAACCGAGCTTGTTTTTTTCTGACTTTAAATAGTCTTCTTGTGCAGTAGTTGCCGCTGAGATCCACTCTTGTGAGACTAATTGTTCTCCTTGCCACTGGCCGTTATTGAGCAATAACAGACCAAAACGAGCATAATCTCGGGTAGTAACATTTAAGCCGCCAAGGGCAAACGCCGCACCTTGTGAATCAGTAATCCAAGTAGCATCACTTTCCATACCTAGCTTATTCCAAATTTTTTCTTGTAACAGCTCCACTAAAGACTTACCACTAACACGCCTAACAATCATACCGATAACATGGGTATCCATGCTGACATATTGAAAAGCTTTTCCCGGTTCAGATTCAGTTTTCAGCTCTGTGGTCATCTCATCTAACGAGCCACCAATCGCCAATACTCGGCCCATTTCATTGATATCGGAATAAAAGTCTTGATAATCTTCATTCCATTTCACCCCTGAAGACATTTGCAATACATGTTTAACTTTAACGTTTTCATAACCCGAGCCTTGCATTTCAGGTAGATAAAAACCTACCGACTGTTCAATATCAATTTTTCCGGCATCAACCTGCATACCAAATAATACTGAAACAAAAGATTTTGCCATTGACCAAGAAATACGTTTGTCTTCTTTTTTAGTGCCTAAATAATAATTTTCGAAGCTAATTTCATTATTTTTAATGACCATAAGAGCGGTAGTGGCGCGACGTTGAAGAAATTCATCAACAGCTAATGTTTTACCGCGATAATTAAAACTTTTTGGCAGTGCTTTGCTTGCTTGGTTAAATTGATAAACCTGTCCAGCTCTGACAATTTTTTTAGTTAGAAAAGCTGTTTCCATATTTGAAAAATTATTAACAATACTCTCTTGATTAAAAAGTGTAATAACGGAATGCAGTCTCGTTATTTTTTCCCAATTAACCAAAGCGATAACAGCAAATATAACCATAAGGCTAATGATAATTCGTTTGATAACTTGCAAAACTTTCTCCTATTTTTATTTTTTTATTCGAAGTACTCGTCTACACTTTTTGTAATTCTTCTAAGTAAGCTTCTAAAATTAAATGTCTTCGAGCGCCTTTACTGGTGATCACTGAAAAATTAGTATAAAAACCACGGTGCTGAAAATCAACGTTGCGTAACTTATCTTGTGCTGTCCAACGTTGGGCAAAATGTATGGGTAAAAAACCAATAAAACGCCCTGTTAAAATTAAAAAGGCGATGCCTTCTCTATCGGTTGAATTGGCGATTGCTCTATAGCTCAAGTAACCTACCCGGTTTCCGCGCTTATACTAGTTAACTTGCGTTAATTAGTCATGAAACCCTATTTGGTCTTGCTCCGGGTGGAGTTTACCCTGCAATTACTGTTACCAGCAATCCGGTGCGCTCTTACCGCACCCTTTCAGACTTACCTGTTCCGCAAAAGCGGCCATCGACGTTCTTCTCTTTGCTGCAATTGTCTGGTCAACTCGGGGCGCGTTCTACTCGATCATAAATAAAAGTCCACAATATTCGTAAGATCAAATTTATTAACTGAAACAAGAGTTAGCAAAAATAATGATGTCGTAGCCGCCAAATAAACGTCTAATCTGAAAGAATATTAAGCACTTTAAAAGTTAGTATTCATTGACTGTATAGGCAACTAATTAATATCAACGCAATTTCTTTAAGATTCAATTTGTTGTTTAATAGCCTTTGCCAATGCGGCAGCATCAGCTCTTTCACTAAAATCACGTGATGATGAAAGTGCCTTTAATAATTCATCATTGGCTTCATCAATTCTGCCAAGTTTGAATAAGGTGTAGCCCAAATGATAATTGATACTAGGATCGGTTGAGTTCATTGAAAATGCATGTCGTAATACAATTAAACCTTCTTCATGCTTTTCTCTTAAGGTCAATATCCAACCGTAGGTATCATTAATAGCCGATGAAGTACTATTTAACTGAAGAGCTTGAAGGACATGTTTTTCGGCATTAAGTAAATCTGACTCAATATAAATATTTGCTAAGTTATTAAGAATAGATGACTTATTCGGCAAATCATCAACTTTACTTAATATAATATAATGTTCTTTAGCTTGATTTAAATCACCAGTATTTAGTAAAAAATCAGCATACAAACTTCGCATAAAGTGCTTATCAGGATTTTCATTTAATATAGCTTGAACGGTTGTTGAAAATGATTTGTTGCCTATATTGTTTAATGTTAATTGATACAACTTAGTTAACGCTGAATTAAAGTTATGATCTAACTTAAGTGCTTTTAAGTATTTTGACTGTGCTTTGGTTAATTGATCTTTTTTCATTAACCAGTTGCCACGTGTTAATAAAATATTGGCATTATTTTTCATTTCTACTTCAAGCGCTTTTAATTGTTTATTAGTTGCTATTAAATTGCCTAAATCAATATCAATTTGAATAAGCTCAAGTTTGATAATTAAGTTATTAGGGCTAACTTTTAACGCGTAATTTAGTGTTTTAATGGCAGCAGTTGTATCTTCTGCTTTCATTTGTAATAAGCTTACGCGATAGAGTTCTATAGGGGACTCTATCAAACCACGTAATTTCCCTAATTCCTTTAATGCTTTCTTATTGTCATGTAATGCTAAGTATATTTCCGCTTTTTGTTCAATATATTGAGGTTTAAGAAAGACGAGCTTACTCAGTTGGTCTGATAATACTAAAGCTTCTTGATAGTTCTTTTGATTTAACTGGATGTTGAGCAATGTTTCAATCGCATAAATATTAGTGCTATTAGCATTAATTAATTTTTTTAGCATAGCTACAGCTTCAGTTATATTGCCTTTATCTCTTGCTAGCTTAGCAATTAGTATTTTTAACGATAGGTTATCCGGATATAACTGTATCAATATACTCGTACTCTTTTCTGCCTCGTCAAAATGTCCTAAGGCGCCTAGAGCCGTTGCTTTATTGAATTCTGCTGATAAGTTATCTGCATCACTCTCTAGTATTTGGTCAAATAAAACAATCGCTTTTTGCCACTGTTTTTGTTGTAAAAATAGTGACCCTTTAAAAGCAATATAATCGATATTATTTGGGAACTTTGTCAGTAATAAATCAGCGCATTGGTTAGCCTCAGTAAATTTTCCTATTTTTTTATAAAGAAAACCTTTTGTCAGTAAATAACGAGGATTAAACTCTTTAGGCTCATTTTGCTCTAACAGCGTCATCGCCTTGCTATATTGTTTGTTTTTAGCATACCAATTCGTTTTTGAAATAATAAAATCACTATTGTTTTTATATTTAATCTCAAGATTTGTTAACATTAATTCTGCGCTATATAATTTATTTTTAACTAAATAAAGATCGACTAAAATTAATGAAAGCTGTAAATCGTCAATAAATAGCTTTTCTTTTGACTCTAATAAGTTAAAGGCTTTATCTGATTGTTTTTGACGTATAAAAATATCAACGAGCAAATATAAAGCTTGTAGATCTTCAGGTTTCTCGTTGACATAAAACTGTAGATTTTGTTGAGCTACTTCCAAATTGTTTTGTAAGTAAGCGGCAGTACCTGCTATATAGGCTAATGAGGCATCAGTAGATTTTTGCTCGTCTGTTAATCGAGATAGCTTTTCACTTAGACTAATTAATAATGCATTAGCCTCTTCATCACGATCAACACTGATCAATAACTGGCTTTTTAATAAAGCCGCAAAGGGGTCATTAGGTGTTTTAAGCAATACTTTTTCTGCAATAACAAGTGCTTTGTCGTACTGTTTGTCATTAGTGTATGCATGCACTAATGCTCTTTGAACAAAAGGATCATTGGCATTAATTAGATAGGCACGCTCAAACGAAATTAGCGCATTAACATCATCTTTTTTACTATTGTAATATTGGCCTTGAAGATGCCATATTCGACTATCTTTAGGAGATAAAGCCATGGATTTATCAATCATTTTTTTAGCTGAATCAAAGCGACCTTGATTCAATTCAAAAGCCGCAAACGCATTCAGTGAACGAATGTTGGTTGGAGCAATAACCAGGGCATTTTGAAATGCTTGTTTTGCTTTTGAATATTCTTTAAGTGATGAATAGGCATTTCCTGACAATAATAACCAAGTGAGTTTATTTTCAGTTGTCAGGGTTTGGCTTTTTCCTAATTGTATTGTTTGCTCAAATGCTTGAGTAACCATTAACGCGTTACCTAAATCTGACAGTAGTAAATTTATATCGGCACCAAAAGATAAAGCTTCTTGTAATTCTTCGATGCCTTCTTGAAAAAGCTTTTTCTGTATTAATATTTTACCCATTAAAATTTTTGCAGGTAAGTTGTTAGGAGTGGTTTTTAAAGTATTTTTGAGATGGATATAGGCAGAATCGATGTCATTATTTTCAAAATCTGTCAGGGCTTTTTCATAGTCATTCGTAGCAAAAGCGGAAAATGAAAATAAACAAATTAGTAAGAAAATTATAGTGCGCATAAGGGTTTAATAAATTAACGTTTTATTATAGTTAAAAGCCATAATCTACTAAGTAATAAGGTAATGCTAGAGTTGATTAGCTAAATAAAGCAAAAATATCACTTTATTTAGCTATTAAATATTAAATGCTTTTTTTACGGTTTGAAGCGAGTAGACCCATTAGACCTAATGCGAATATAGCGATAGAGCTTGGCTCAGGCACCGATGTTGATGAAGTCGGCGTGCCTTTAGTAAAAGATACTCCGGCTAATTTCATGCCATCATTACCTTCCATAGCATAATCACCACCAAATACAGTGTTTAATGCACCAATTAACCAGTAAGTTGATTCTACTCCTGAGGTATTGCCGTTAGAGAAATTAGTATAATAACCACTAGAATTTTCCATCTGAGAATAATCAGATGCTAGGGTGTGGTTTGTTTGAACACCAGACCATGTCATATTAAACAAATCACCACTAAATGTGTCTGCATCTAACGCAGCAACACTCACTTGGTTTTGACTTGCATTGCCCTCACTAACCCAACCGTAGGTTGCCTGAGTTAAGGTGACCTTTTCTGAAAACTCTAATAAAAAGAAATCATAATCACGGTAACCACCACAGTTAGAACCAAAATTATCAGCCGAATGACCATTAGAGCCACAATAGTTATTTGGCTCATCAGCATTTTGCATTGCCCAGCCACCATTGTATTCATCTAAATCTGTAGCTCTTCTTATCCAATCGTCATGACCACCTTGGTTAAAAGTGTCAGACCAGCCAGATACATTAATGGTGACATTATCAACATTAACGCTAAATTGATTCATATTATTTCCCGTATCTACAACACTACCAAAACTAGCAGTTGTAACACTCGCTAGAGCTGTTGTAGAGGTTAAAACTAAACCAACAAATCCCAATACTTTTACTGTTGACAACATTCTGATGACTCCTTGCTGGTTTATATAAACCGCTTGCTAATGATATATTTAAGCAAATAACATTCCATAAACAAAAAACCCTGTAAATACAAAGACAAAATCAATTTTGTTTATTGATAAATTACAATTTGTAAAATAACCTGACACATTATGATAGTTCTTTAATGCGTTGACCTTGTATTTACAATAACTGTTGTTAAACTTTTTGTAATTCATCTAAATAAGCGTCTAAAATCAAATGACTGCGAGCGCCTTTACTAGTGATCACTGAAAAATTAGTATAAAAACCACGGTGCTGAAAATCAACAGTGCGTAACTTATCTTGTGCTGTCCATCGTTGGGCAAAATGTATGGGTAAAAAACCAATAAAACGCCCTGTTAAAATCAAAAAAGCAATGCCTTCACGATCCGTTGAACTGGCGGTAGCTTTAAGTTTTTTCTGCTGCTGTTTAATTTCAGGCGATTGTGGGTAACTTGGTACAACAGCGTCGTATTGAGCCAAAGCATCATCACTTATAGTGTGAAGGTCTTGCTTAAATAATGGATGTTGATCGCTGCAATATAATAACGACTGTTCCTTATAAAGTGGCGCATAAGTTAACCCTGGTAAGGTGCGTAAATCTGGCACAACACCAAGATGCAATTGGCCATTTAATACTGCAGTTTCAATATCTTTAGGCGGCATCATCCGAATATTGATGATGACCTCAGGGGCTCGATGTTTGAGCGAGCTTAATGCCCGAGTAATGCTCATTTGCTCGATGGTAACTAAATTATCAGTGATGCCAATATTAAACTCACCAACCAAATCAGTATTAATGGCATTAATTTCGGCTCTAAAATTTTCAATACTCCCCAACAACTGCATCGCTGATTGATAAACCTCTTCACCCTGCGGCGTAATTGAAAACCCTGAACGGCCACGATGGCAAAGTTTCATATTCAATAAAGATTCAAGCTCTGAAATTGCTAAACTAATGGCGGGGCGACTAATATTTAATTCTACTTCAGCTGCAGAAAAACCACCAGACTCAATAACAACTTTATAAATACGTAATAACCGAATATGTGCATCGCCTAGTTGCCTTGGTAATAAGTTCTTATTTTTTGTCATGCTAGCCCTCAGATGTTCAAAATCACTTCACTAAAACTTAGTTAACCATTTACTTAACTTAACTTTAAAAACATTAACTTTAATAACCTATTAAATCATTGATAATGAAGTCAAGCAATCGCATTTACCAATTGAATAAATTGTGAGGCAACAAAATGACTAACAACAAAACAAATAACCATGGCATTAGCCAAGCACAACTTGATGCTCACTGGATGGCATTTACCGGTAACCGTGAATTTAAAAAAGATCCACGAATTATCGTCTCCGCTAAAGGTAATTATTATACCGACAGTAATGGCCGACAAATTTTTGATGGCCTTTCAGGCTTATGGACTTGTGGTGCTGGTCATGCTCGTCCAGAAATCACCGAAGCGGTCAGTAACCAAGTGGCTACTTTAGATTACTCGCCAGCGTTTCAATTTGGACACCCTAAATCTTTTGAACTAGCCCATCGTATTACCGAACTGATGCCTGAGGGGCTCAATCGGGTATTTTTCACTGGTTCGGGTTCTGATGCAGTAGAAACCGCGTTAAAAATTGCTCGTGGTTACTGGCGTAAAAAAGGTATGGCAAGTAAAACTCGCTTCATTGGTCGAGCAAAAGGTTATCACGGAGTTAACTTTGGTGGCATAAGTGTTGGTGGCATAGGCCCTAATCGCGCTATTTATGGTCAAGGTATTGAAGCCGGCCATCTACCACATACCATGATAAACGAAAATAAGTACGCTAAAGGTATGCCAGCACATGGGGCTAATTTAGCTGACGAGTTAGAAGAAATGGTTGCCTTATATGATTCTTCGAACATTGCTGCGGTTATTGTTGAGCCTTTAGCCGGTTCCGCTGGCGTTATTCCACCGCCAGTAGGCTATTTAAAACGATTACGTGAGCTTTGTACTAAACATAATGTTTTACTGATTTTTGATGAAGTAATCACCGCTTTTGGCCGTATGGGTTCCAATACTGGCGCTGAAGAATTTGGTGTAACTCCGGATTTAATGACAGTAGCAAAACAGCTGACCAATGGGGTAATTCCTATGGGGGCGGTTATTGCGAAACAAGAAATTTACGATACCTTTATGGACACTGCAGGCCCTGAATATATGTTAGAGCTACCTCATGGCTACACCTATTCAGCACACCCAGTTGCTTGTGCGGCAGCATTGGCTTCCCTTGATATTTTGGCTAAAGATAATTTACCAGAGCGTGTTAAATCTATTGCACCTTATTTCCAAGAGGCTCTACATGGTTTAAAAGGCTTAAGCCATATTACTGACATTCGTAATTACGGTTTAGCTGGCGCATTAAGTATTGGTGCATTTGGTGCTGATCAAGGTAAAGCAGAACCGGGTAAACGCCCTTATGAGATAGCGATGAAAATGTGGCAAAAAGGTTTTTACGTCCGTTATGGCGGCGACACCATTCAACTTGGCTTGCCATTTACTACTGAGCTGACGGAAATTGATAGCTTAATGAACGCATTGGGTGAAACTTTGAGCGAAGTGAAATAAGAGCGGAGTAAACCACATCAATTAGCAGAAAAATAACTACGTCATTCCCGAAGTTTTTTTATCGGGAATCTAAAGAATGATAGATTCCGGCCTAAAAACCACCGGAATGACAGACCTTACGTTGTTCCAATGAACAAATAAAATTTATACAGATTTAAGGAATATAAAATGACAACTATTGGCCACCTAATTAACGGTGAAATGATCAATAATGATACTCGTACCCAAGACGTATTTAATCCAGCTACTGGCGAAGTAACTAGAAAAGTAGCCCTTGCGAGCAAGCAAACGGTTGAACAAGCAATTACTGCTGCTGAAGCTGCTTTTCCAGCATGGCGTAATACTCCACCAATTAAACGTGCCCGCGTAATGTTCCGTTTTAAAGAGTTATTAGAGAAAAATGCTGATAAAATTTGCCAGTTAATTGGTCAAGAGCACGGTAAAATTTCTCATGATGCCGCCGGTGAGTTACAACGTGGTATTGAAAACGTAGAATATGCCTGTGGAGCACCTGAATTATTAAAAGGCGAGCACAGCAAAAACGTTGGGCCTAACATTGATTCTTGGAGTGAGTTTCAACCACTTGGTGTTGTTGCTGGTATCACACCCTTTAATTTTCCTGCCATGGTGCCAATGTGGATGTTCCCACTAGCAATAGTGTGTGGAAATACTTTTATCCTTAAGCCGTCAGAGCGCGATCCAAGCTCAACGTTATTTATTGCTCAATTACTTAAAGAAGCCGGTTTACCTGATGGCGTAATGAATGTTGTTAATGGCGATAAAGAAGCGGTTGATACATTGCTTAACGATCAACGTATTAAAGCAGTGAGTTTTGTGGGTTCAACACCGATTGCTGAATATATTTATGCCACAGCAAATGCTAATGGCAAACGTTGTCAAGCTTTAGGCGGTGCTAAAAATCACGCTATAATTATGCCCGATGCCGATATGGACAATGCAGTAAATCAGTTATTAGGTGCTGCTTTTGGTTCATCTGGTGAGCGTTGTATGGCTCTTTCTGTTGCTGTTGTCGTTGGTGATGACGCTGCGGATACTTTAATTGCTAAGATGACAGAAGGCATGAAAGGTTTAAGTGTTGGTGATTATAGCAATGCTAATAACGATTTTGGTCCAGTTATTACATCTGCACACCGCGATAAAGTCAATGGCTTTATTGAAAGTGCTAAAGAAGAGGGCGCTACGGTTGTGGTTGACGGCCGTAACCCTGAAGTTGCTGGTTTTGAAAATGGTTTCTTTGTTGGTGCAACGTTAATTGACCACGTAACTCAAGACATGTTCAGTTATCAAGCCGAAATTTTTGGCCCTGTATTACAAGTCGTTCGTGTTAAAACCATGCAAGAAGCCATGCAATTAATTAACGATCACGAATACGGTAATGGTACCTGTATCTTTACCCGTGATGGTGAAGCAGCGCGCTATTTTTCTGATAATATTCAAGTAGGTATGGTTGGCATCAACGTACCATTACCTGTGCCAGTGGCTTATCATAGTTTTGGTGGCTGGAAACGTTCATTGTTTGGTGATTTACACGCCTACGGCCCAGATGGCGTACGTTTTTACACTAAACGTAAAACCATTACCCAACGTTGGCCTTCAAGTGGAGTACGTGAAGGTATTAGTTTCGCTTTTCCTAGCTAAACTTAATTTTGTACATGACCAATAGATTAAGATCATCCCCGAATTTACTTGTCGGGGATCTCGTTTATATTGCTCAACAAGACGTATAATAATTATTACATTCCGTCCCCGACTAGTAGCTTCGGGGATGAAGAAAATACTAACGGAATAACAGAAACATTTCACCTATTTAACCGAGTAACTAATGTCAGAAAAAAAAATCATCCGATTAAATTCTACTCCTAAAGGTTTTGGCAAAGTAGCTGACGAACTAAAAAGTGATATGTTCGAATCAGCATTACCGACCCAACATACTCATAGTTATTATGAAGATGATGAATTAGGACTTTATATTGGTGTTTGGGACACCACCGATATGGTTGAAAGTGCAGCACCTTATGCTTGTGATGAGTTTATGGTATTGCTTGAAGGCCAAGCCACCATCAAAAACATTAAAACTGGCCAGCTTGAAACCGTTAACGCTGGCGATACTTTTATTATTCCAAAAGGATACGACTGCCAATGGCAACAAACGGGTTACTTACGCAAATTTTATCTGATTTCTGAACACCCTGATGAAATTGCACCGGTTGTGCCAACGTTTGAAGGCATCATAAATATCAGCGAAGTTCACCGCAGTAGTTCAAAAAATAGCATAGCTGTCAAAGCTTCTGCTATTCCTAATACGAGCTTTGTGATGAAATCAGGCAAACCGGTAAAAAAAGGCCAACATCTTTATCAAGACGATACCGGTAATTTTTTCTCTGGCATTTGGCAAAGCCAACACTTTGAGACTGAGCAACAAGCCTTTCCCCGTAACGAGTTTATTTATATTCAATCAGGTGAATTAGAGTGTATTGATGAAGATAACCAAAGCCATAAATTCATCCAGGGTGATGCCTTATTTATTCCTAAAGGCACACTTTGTCATTGGCGAGTAGCTGAAAGTGTTGCTACTTTTTATGCTGTGCTTCAATCAGATAACTAAACTAATAAAGTTAACTAAAATTAACTAAAATTAAATAAAGCTAATAAAATAAAAGGTCAGACTTATGATTACCGTTAAAGGCCATTACATTAATGGCCAATGGCAAGCGCCAAGTAACAATGAAACTTTTGCCACCATAAATCCGGCAACAGAACAAATTATCGCTGACATTCCCGCGGGTAATCTTGACGATATTAATGCTGCCGTAGCCGCTGCCCGCCAAGCATTTGATCTTGGCCCTTGGCCGAAAATGACAGGTAAAGAGCGTGGTGGTTATTTACGGAAAATTGCCGAAATTATCACTCGTCGCTTAGATGAATTAGCAAAATTAGAAGTACTCGATAACGGCAAACCTTACCCCGAAGCCAAATGGGATATTGAAGATACCGCTGGAACTTTCGAGTTTTACGCCAAACTTGCTGAAGAAATGGATGAAACACCAGAGCAACACATTCAATTACCAGAGCCAGACTTTTCATCAACTGTATCAAAAGAGCCTATTGGTGTAGCTGGCGCTATTATTCCGTGGAATTTCCCGATGTTAATGGCTGCTTGGAAAGTTGCCCCAGCCCTTGCCGCGGGCTGTACCATGGTATTGAAACCTTCTGAAATCACTCCACTTACCGCCCTAGCTTTAGCTGAAATCATTGAAGAAGCAGGTTTGCCTGCTGGGGTATTTAACCTTGTTAATGGCCTAGGTAAAGAAGCCGGCCAAGCACTGGTTGAGCATCAAGACATCGACAAACTAGCCTTCACAGGCTCGGTACCAACAGGGTCAAAAATCATGGCGATGGCAGCTCGTGATATCAAAAATATTAGTCTAGAACTTGGCGGAAAATCGCCCTTTGTTATTTTTGCTGACTCAGATATTGAAAAAGCCGTTGAGTGGATCATGTTTGGCATTTTCTGGAATCAAGGCCAAGTATGTTCAGCGACATCGCGTGTATTGGTAGAAGAGTCACTTTACCCTGCACTTCTTGAGCGTTTAGTCAGTGAAGCGAAAAAAATCACTATTGGTGAAGGTAATCAAGACGGGACATTATTAGGCCCTTTGGTTAATAAAGACCAATACCAAAAAGTAATTGCCGCTATTGAAAAAGGTGTTCAACAAGGCGCTAGTATTGCCACTGGCGGTCAACGTCCTCAAGGTTTTGATCAAGGTTATTACCTTGAACCTACCGTACTTACCGATATGGATGAAGACAGCTGGGTTTGGCAAGAAGAAATATTTGGACCTGTAGTTTGTATTAAAACGTTTAAAACAGAGCAACAAGCTATTGCCATGGCAAACAACTCAAGATTTGGTTTAGCTGCTGCAGTGATGTCTAAAGATGAAGAGCGATGTGATCGAGTAGCCAAAGCGTTTAGAGCGGGCATTGTTTGGGTAAATTGTTCACAACCGACTTTTGTTGAAGCGCCTTGGGGTGGTTACAAGCAATCAGGTATCGGACGTGAGTTAGGTGAATGGGGCTTAAATAATTATCTTGAAACCAAACAGATCACTCGCTTTAACACGACCGAACCTTGGGGTTGGTATATAAAGTAAACTCGAATAAATTGTATCGTCATTCCGGTGAGATTTTTGGCCGGAATCCAGCTCATGCTTTTAAAAACGAGATCATCGACTAATACAGTTTGATGATGACGTTATCAATAATAGAGTAATTTATGCAACAACATTTAGCAGCCATTAAAGATTCAAAATATTGTCCACTGTGGCATGATCAACCTGATATACGTCCAGAAGTACTTCCTGCGTTATCAGAAGATACTAACTGCGAATTACTCATTGTTGGTGGTGGTTTTACCGGGCTTTGGGCTGCTCTTCAAGCCAAAGAGCGTAAAGCTGATGCTGATATTGTCTTAATTGAAAAAACCTTTATTGCCGACGGGGCATCTGGCCGTAATGGGGGTTTTCTAAATTCAAGTTTAGCCCATGGTGAAACCAATACTGATCATCATTTCCCTGGTGAAGCAGACCGTTTACATCAGCTTGGCCAACAAAATATGGCGGAGCTACTGGAAACACTTGAACGTTACAATATTGATGCCCACTATGAAAAAGTAGGCGAAACTGAGGTAGCGACCAATCAAGGTTCAGTTGACGAAATGCGTAAGGATTTTGAAGAAGAAAAAGCAGCTGGTGATGATGTGGTTTGGTTTGATAAAGAAGCGATGCAAGCACAAGTGAATTCACCGACTTACCTAGCAGGAATTTGGCGACGAGATGGACAAGATGGCATTATTGATCCCGCTCGTATTTGTTGGGGACTTAAAAGAGTATTGCTTGAATTAGGTGTTCGGATTTTTGAAAACTCACCCATTGATACCTGCAAGCCTTTAGGCAATGAACAAATGCGGTCAACTGCACTTGGCTTTACCATCACGAGCGATAAAGTATTGATGGCAACAAATGCTTATCATAACCCTGTTTCAGCCGTTAGCCGTACCACCATTCCGGTATGGGATTACCAAATGGCCACTGAGCCACTAAATGATGAGCAACTTACCGCTATTGGCTGGCACAAAACTCGTCATGCGCTGGGTAACCACGCAAACATGTTCCACTATTATCGCATGACCAAAGACAATCGCATTACATGGGGCGGTGGTGGAGCGGTTCGATATTACTTTAATAAAGGTACTGATTTCGCAAGTTTTGCTGATATTCCAGAGCGTTTTGAGCAATTATCAAAAGAGTTTTTTGAGACCTTTCCGCAACTTGCCGGACTAAAATTTAGTCATAGGTGGAGTGGCATTATTGCGACATCAACTCGTTTTTGTATGGTACCGGGGGCGACTTATAATGGCCGATTAGCTTGGGCTGTTGGTTATACTGGTTTAGGTGTTGGCGCAACTAGATTTGGTGCAAGAATAGGCATTGAATTATTAGGCTATCAACCCTCTGATATTTTAAAAATGCAGTTTGTCACTAAAAAGCCTATGCCTTGGGCGCCTGAGCCCTTCCGTTGGTTTGGTGTTAAATTTACTCAAAGTGCTTTAGTTAAAGCCGATGCTAATAATGGTAAACGTGGTTTATGGTTGAAGCTGCTTGATGCAATGAACCTTGGTTTTACTTGTTAAGTAAGGCTTGAACTTAGTCTTATTTAACAAAAGTGCTAATAAAACATCATCCCCGAACTATCTGAGTCGGGGATCTCGTTTAACGTTCACGGCAGCGTTAGTCGTTAAAAATGATACTTAACTAGCAAGTTAGCATTTTTTTCATCAACACCATCAATACCAAACTTATTTTGCCAATACACATATTCTATTCCAAGATAAAGTTTAGAACTTAAACCTAATAAAGAGGCTAAATCATATTTCAATTGCGAGGTGAAATTTATACTTGTCGCATTGTCATCATTACTGGTGGCATAGTCAATAAAACCATCATAATACAGTGGCCCTAGAGGCATTGCCCAAGCTAAAGTTGTTTGATAATTATTATCGCCATGTTCATTATTACGATGGTAAACATTCACTTTAAAGAAGTTAAAATAAGGTATTTTGACATCTACACCTAAACCTACCAGGTAATTAGTAACATTAGATGTATACCCTGAAGCTCCTGAAAATGCTCCCATTTCAACAGTGGTGGCAATATATAAATTAGTGATAACGTCGGAATCTAGCTGCATCAATTTAAATCTCGGGGAAAATTCACCATAAATTTCAACATCGCCATTGTCAGAGTGAAGATTATCAACAAACATAAAATGGTCTCCCCAACTGGTGCCACTGACATATTCGAAAGTAACAACTTTCCGGTTTTCATCCCCAACTTCATAATGACTGCCTTGAAGATAAGTCACACTGTAGTCAGACCATAGTGTTTCAGCATAAACACTATTTGAAAACATCACTAATAACAAACAATAAACAATTCTCATACTTTCATCCCTAACTAGTTTTAAATTGAGCGACAAGTTGCTCTAAACGTATCTTTTGTTCATCAAGTTCACTAAGGACTGACTTGGTTTCTTGCGATAAATCTGCCACTCGGGTCGACATGTCAGCAATACGGGTGATATTCACATTAAGCTCGCCAATAACATTAGATTGTTCATTGGTTGCTGTTGCCACTGAAGTATTCATATTGGCAATTTCACTGATCTCTGCGACAACTTCATTTAACGCACTGGTGGCAACATTTGTTTTTTCTAAACCCTCTTTCGCTAACTGGCCATTTTCTGTCATAGCTAATACGGTTTCTTGTGCTTGTTTCTGGAGTTTTTCAATAACTTCATTAATTTCTCCGGTAGAATTTTTAGTCCTGCCAGCAAGGGAGCGAACTTCATCTGCAACAACAGCAAAACCACGACCTTGTTCACCTGCTCGTGCAGCTTCTATCGCCGCATTTAAAGCTAATAAGTTGGTTTGTTCAGAGATACTGCTGATGGTTTCGACCACCGAACTTATCATTTGGGTTTGATCAGCTAATGCCTGTATTTTTTCTTGGGTAGCAGCATTACTAATATCAAGTTGCTGCATAACTTTACTAGTCTCTAATACTTGTTGATTAATTTCTTCAACTTGCGTTTGAGTGACTTCGGTTTTATTTGCCGTATTACCTGCTAAGTTGCTGACTTCTTGAATACTATGGTTCATTTCAGTAGTGGCCGTAGCAACTGAGTCTGACTCTAATTGCTGAGATTTAGCATTTTTGTCAATTTCATCGGCCATGCTATTGAGTAATTCAAAAGATGAAGCCATTACGTTCTCTGTGGCTTTAATATCAATCATGATATTACGTACTTTTTCAATAATGGCATTAAAGCCTTTTGCTAATAAACCTAACTCATTATTTTGGTTTTCATCTAACTTTTGCGTTAAATCACCACCATGCTGAGCCATTTCAAGTAAGCGATCACCTATGTCAACAATGGGTCTGGTTATTCGATTCGCTACTGCGATCATTAATAAAATAAAGACAATGGCAATAATAAAGTTAAGTATTGCCGTTTGGGTAAGTGCAGAACGAACAGCCGACATTGGCTCATCAACCGGTAACATCGCAAGTATCTTCCAATTAAACTCTGGTAAACCAATACTGGCAACATAATAGTCAATATCCTTATGAGTCACCAAATCAAAAACATAGGCTGAATTTGAAGTTAATAACTTACTTGATACTGTTGAAAAACCATCGAACTGGTTAAGTTTTTTACTTTCATTCGAAGATAAATTTGGATGAACAATAACATTACCCGCATTATCAGTGACGAACACGTATCCTGCTTCACCCACTTTATTGCTTAAAATATCCTCACTAACCTGACTAACTCGATAGCCTAAACCGACAACAGCAAGGTCACGGCCTTCAAAACTTACTCTGTAGTTAACAAATGCCGTAAGACCAGAATTACCTTCAGCCTCATCAAACGCTATTTCAAAAGGTTTATCACCTGCTAAAAAATTATAAAACCAAACATCTTTTTGGTCATCTAATGTCTTAATTACCCCTTCTTGAGTAATATAATTTTTCGATACATTGGAGACCCAATAAACAGTCAATGCATTATTTTCTTTTTGCATTAATGCCAAAAAATCAATGACTTGTTGCTGACCTTCCTCAGGCTCGCCAGCTAAAGCCCAATCAATTAAGAATTTATTTTGACTCATGCTTTGAGACAATACTAAAGGTGTACTTAATTGATGCCTGACTTGAGCGGCTACTTTAGCAAGCTGATTAGGCAATAAACCTGATTCAATACTCTGCTCGGAAACTTTGGTAAAGGCATTGTTAGATAATAAAGTGCCTGCTATAGAAAGGGTTAATAAAGAAGTTGCTATTATTGCGATTAGCGCATGTCTTATTTTTATTTTTTTTAGCCATTCACTCATTTTCAATGCCTCTATGTTAATGTTATTAAAGAGTATAGATGTAAATGAAATATTTGATAGCATTAGTTAAATTTTAAAAAAAACGCTTAAATAGCTAACTTAATTCAGACGATTAGGTATACTTTAACCATCAATTTTATCGCCTTTTGCTTAGAGCTCTCCTGTGAAATATTTTTTTTCTTTACTGCTATATCGCTCTTTTTTGTTAGTACTTTCACCGCTTATTGTTATCTTCTTTTTGTGGCGATCTAGAAAAAACAAAGCTTTCCGTCATCGATTAACAGAGCGTTTTGCCATACAACCTAAGTCATTAAAAGCCGGAGGAATTGTTGTTCATGCCGCTAGTGTTGGTGAGGTTATTGCGCTTAAACCTTTTATTGATAAATTATTATTAGCTTATCCAAAGTTGCCAATTACCCTAACAACTTTTACGCCAACAGGCTCTGCTCAGGTTATTAAGTTATTTGGTGACAAAGTCCAACATTGTTATTTACCTTTAGATATTTATCCTTGCACTTGGTTATTTCTGCAAAAACTTAAGCCCCAAGCAATGATTTTTATGGAAACAGAGCTTTGGCCTAATTTAATCGCTCAAGCAGCTAACAGAAATATTAAGTTATTACTAATTAATGCCCGTTTATCGAGCCATTCAATGAAGAGCTACCAAAAGTTAAAGTGGCTCATTCAACCCTGCCTCAATCACTTCAATAAAATATTGCCTCAGTCTCAGGACAACCTTCAAAATTTTATTAAACTGGGTGCAGACGATTCCCGCTGTCATTGTCTTGGTAATTTGAAGTTTGATATTAGCAATAATAGTAAAATAGACGCGAAGAAAGCTGAATTAGCGGCGCTGCTTCCCAATAATCGTAAGTTATGGTTAGTTGCCAGCACCCATCAAGGTGATGAAATTCTCGCATTAGCAGTATTCAAAAAGTTACAACAAGCACATCCAGAGTTATTACTTGTCCTTGTTCCCAGACATCCTGAACGATTTACCGCCGTTGCTGAGTTATGTCGTACTCAAAGAGTCAATGTTGTCCAGCGTAGTACAAAGTTGCCGGTTACAGATTCTACTCAAGTATGGTTATTAGACTCATTAGGAGAGTTAATGGCGGCTTATGCCTTAGCCGATGTTGTCACCTTGGGGGGTAGTTTTAGTGAAATAAATGGCCATAACCCATTAGAGCCCGCATTGTTTAAAAAGCCCATTATTACTGGCCCTTACATGGGAAATTTTACCGAAATCAATCAACTGCTCAAAGCAGTTCAAGGCATTGTGCAATTAACGTCAACAGATGAAGAAGAATTAACTCAAGCAATGCAATTTTTACTTGTTGATGAAAACAAACAACATCAACTTGGCAATAATGCTTACCAAGTTGTTATTGAAAACCAAGGGGCAAGCCAAGGAAGTATCGAGCAGTTACAAGCATTATTGCCAACTGAAGAACAAGTAATAACGATAAACAATAATGATGTATTTTGTCGATATGATGGCAATTTATTCTCTAAGTTAAACTCTGAATTTAGCCCTGAAATGTTATCTTCATCATATTGGCAGCATCAACAGGCAATTACTGGCTCAGCACAAGGCAGGGGCACAACTTGGTTTGTTCAGCATCAGAAAAGCCACTGGGTTTTACGACATTATTATCGTGGTGGCTTAATAGGTAAATTTAATAAAGACCACTATATTTTCACCTCGCAAG
Source organism: Colwellia sp. (assembly GCA_022969175.1). GTDB lineage: Bacteria > Pseudomonadota > Gammaproteobacteria > Enterobacterales > Alteromonadaceae > JALJPB01. The sequence goes on from JALJPB010000012.1 coordinate 22,264, forward strand.
CAGCGACCAGAGCAGCAAAGGAGTTTAATCTACTCAGCTTAATGCAAACTTGGAATTTACCGGCGCCTAAACCAGTGGCTTATAGGGTGGTCCGTAACGGCTTATTTTATCGGGCCGACCTGCTGAGTTCTAGAGTTGAGAACGCTCAGGATTTAGTGGCAATATTAACTGAGCAGCCAATATCAGCTGATGTCTGGTTTGATATTGGCCAAACCATTAAAAAGTTTCACCATAAGGGTGTCTATCATCATGACCTAAATATCCACAATATTTTGCTCGATAGTGATAACAAGTCTTGGTTAATAGATTTTGATCAGGGCGAACAACGACAAATTCAGCAAAGCTGGCAGCAAGCGAATATGCATAGATTGTTGCGCTCTTTTAGAAAAGAACAAAATAAACTGACCAGTTTTTTTTGGTCAGAAGAAAACTGGAGGATGTTATTAGAGGGTTATGAACACTAAAGGCTATGTGACTCCAGTAAACCCGATTAATGTCATTCCGCTTAGCTCTTAGCTCTTAGCTGGAATCTAGCGATTTTAAACACGAGACTCCCAACGATACACTTAGAGAATGACCAATACTCTAGTTATTAAGCAGAAGTTTGCTCAATCACTTTGTTGATTTTTTTCCGGAAAGTAGCATCAGCAATAACAGCATTGATTTTATCCAGACCCGTTCTTTTGATATTTTCTTGAGTATAATAAAAATCTACTTCGCCCAAAGCCTCAAAGCTTACTTCACCTACCGTTGAGATGTCTCGAACATCGCCAAATGCTACTAAATCGCCTAATCGACATGACAGGTAGCATATTAAAATATGCCTTAATTGTTCACTTGATAGATCTTTGTCTACAGTGCCATTAGTAAGCGGCAATATACTGTAATCTATTCCAGATTCAATCGACTGAGGTAATTGCCATTGCTGAGCTAAATATTTACCAACTACCGCCGCATTAGTGCCAATAGTATTTTGAAACACCTTAGTGCGCTCATATAGGGTGTAATCATCAAGATAAAAAACAGCGACTGATGGTTGATAAGAGAGAATAGCTAAGTCACCCAAGTATGAGAGCAGACAATGGGTAGATAATTCTGCCGCATTATCTTCACCCATTTCTTTGGCAAAGAGTAAACAAAACGCGCTTGCTAAATAGCTGGCTTTCCAAAGTTTATTATATGCATCATTCTGAGCTTTATCTCTAAATTCCATATTACTTTGTACCGCAAATTGCAAAGCAATATTTTTAACTTGCGTTATACCTAAAAAAATAATCGCATGGTTTATATTAGTGATAGGTTGGCGAAGGGCAAATAATGGTGAATTAACCGCATTTAAAATTTTTGCTGTCATTTCCGCATCAGTTTTAATCAAATCAAATAACTCGCTAGGCTCAAACGAACTTTGCGTTAATGGCAATAATAAAGGATGGGGCTTTCGAAAAGATTGACTAATGATAGTCACAGCTTTCTGCTGCTCATCATCAAGATTTTCTGAAGGAATTAACTTAAAGTCTAAAAAATCAGCAGGTACTTTATATTCATGCTTTTCTTGATTGAGCTCATCAGAGTTGTCTACAGCACTAGTTTGCGAAAATTGATTGATTTTAGGAGCAAGGTTGCTAACGCTATTACTTAGGGGGATATTCGCATTGTTTTTTGTGGTTTTTTTTGTGCGATTTATTCGCCATACAATATAAAACAAAACCACCAGTACACTAACTGGTATCACAATATCAGCCGACATTAAAACATCCTACTTAAATAGTTAGGTAGCTAGCTTACAACATATCTATTGAAGCAACAAATGTATCTCGGATAGCCATATTTTACCCGATAACTATTGAACTTATGCAACATCTAAGGCTTTTTCACAGCGCTTCATGTACATTTCGCGCGCTTTCATAAATTCAGGTAAACCAACATCAGTAGTATATGGGCGGATGATAACTAAAATCTTTAAGACCCCTTGATAAAAAACGGCATCATTGATTACTACGTTATTATTTTGAGTTTGATAAAAACTCAACCAAAAAGTATTGACTAAACGCAATAAACTAACGATATCTGCTAACTCATCATTCTCAAAGGTAATGACACCAGCTTCTTTCAAAGAAATCATCATGTCACTCACTCTATCAGTAATAATATGTTGAACTTCAACGTATTTATCATGAAGAGAAGGATTTTTAGCTAATAAAACCGGCAGGTTGCTATAGAAAAAACGAAACTTCATCATCGCTTGAAACACAGCATCCATGTATAAAATAATAGCATCGAGTGGTTTTACATCAGGGGTAACTTGAGGGAAAGTATCTAGGACAATATTACGCGCATATTCTTCGTAAATAGAAAGAATAATGTCTTCTTTATTACGAAAATGATAATACAAATTACCAGGACTAATACTAAGGTGAGCGGCGATATGGTTCGTTGTTACGTTTCGCTCCCCTTGATCATTAAATAATGCAATGCTCGCCTGTATTATTTTATCGCGTGTCTTCATGAATTATCGCTATTTTACTTAAAATTGAATTTTTCCATCATACTATCAAAAAGCCTCTAACGGGAAGTCTTTCGAGTAAATACTTTAATAAAACTTGTTTTGTTAGTTGTCTTTTGGTAAAAATGCACTTTACAATAGCCCTATCGGCACACACATTAACAACTAACTATGACAATAAAAGCAATTTATCCAGGGACCTTTGACCCAGTAACTAATGGCCATACTGATCTAATTGAGCGCGCAAGTCGTTTATTTAATCAAGTGATTGTTGGTATTGCGGCAAGCCCAAGCAAAAAACCACTTTTTGATTTAGCACATCGTGTTGAAATGTTAGAACAAGTTACTCAACATTTATCTAATGTCACTGTTATTGGCTTTAGCGGCTTACTGGTCGATTTTGCTGAAGATAATAACGCAAAAGTACTAATACGTGGCTTACGTGCGGTATCTGACTTTGAATATGAGTTTCAATTAGCCAATATGAATCGTCGATTATCGCCTGACTTAGAAAGTGTATTTTTAACACCTGCCGAAGAAAATTCGTTTATTTCATCAACCTTAGTAAAAGAAGTTGCCTTGCACCGAGGGGATGTAAGCCAATTTGTCCATCCGGTAATAGAGTCAGCTTTATTAAATGTGCTTAAAAAATAGCGGGATTGCGCTAATCTGTTTGGCAGCTCGGACAAAATACTGAGCTGCGGTTAGATTGCCTGATTTCTTTTAATGCTGTCTGGCAATGTAAACACTTTTCTCCTTTACGGCCATAAACAAATAACGACTGAGCAAAATAGCCAGGCCGACCATCTACTTGGGTAAAATCTTTTAATGTTGTCCCTCCCTGCTTAATCGCATCACTCAATACTTTTTTAATAATAATCGTTAGTTGGTCCAATCTTACTTCACATATACTACCAACTAACGTTGTAGGTAAAATACCCGCTAAAAATAAAGCTTCATTAGCATAAATATTACCAACACCAACAACAATATGGTTATTCATTAAAAAACTTTTAATGGGCACTTTTCGCTTTTTAGCTTTGGTAAATAAGTAACCTGCCGAAAATTCATCACTTAACGGCTCTGGCCCCAGTTTAACTAATAACCCCTTTTCATCAATATGTCTATCAAACCACAATACCGCACCAAAGCGCCTCGGATCATTAAGTCGTAGAGTTTTATTATGCTCAAAAGTTAAATCAAAGTGATCATGCTTAGCAACAGGGGTTGAACTATCAATAATACGAATAGTTCCTGACATTCCTAAATGTAATACCAGAGTGCCAGAGGAAAACCTTATTAATAAATACTTGGCTCTTCGCTCTACTCGCTCAACTTTTTGTCCTGTTAGTAATTTTACTTCATCGGGTATTGGCCAACGAAGTTGAGCAATACGTACAACAACATCAGACACTGTTTGATCGATAATATGGGGGCTGATACCTAATCGACACACTTCTACTTCTGGTAATTCCGGCATGATTTTCTTCGCTATTGTTAAATGGGATAAAGTTGTACTGGTATTAACTGTCGATAAAGCTGTGGCGGCAGTGCAAGCCATCGGTTAAGTTGTTTATCATGAATAAGTAACTGGTCAACTAAAGGGTACAAAGTGAATGTTTTAGTAGCGGTTTTTCCTGCTACATTGATTAAAACATCAATGCCGGTTTGTCCAGAAACCTCAATGCTGTCGGCTTGTATCAAACCTGAACTTTGCTGCCATGCTGTTATCATTTGTTCGACTGCCTGTTGGTGTACTTGTATTTGACTTCTAGGGCTTACAATACGCCACGATTGCCCTGAGCGCTCAATAAGAAACCGCTCTCGAACTTCTAAGGTTAAAATGACCGCGTGCGACGATAAAATTAACTGCTCGCCCTTAGTATTAGTTAAGTCTTCATTATTATCAGGAAAAAGTCGATGGTTCATCAAGTTAATTAATAAAATCAATATCATAACGCTAATTATAATAACGTTATTCCAAGCTGCGCGGGAAAGTTTCATTTAGGCTATAAGTTAAAGGAGTATAAAGACCATCATACTGAATTTTAGGCAATAAAAAACCCGGTAAACCGGGTTTTTGAAAATCCTAGAGGCAAAATTACTTAATTTTAGCTTCTTTATAGATTACGTGTTTACGTACTCTTGGATCGAATTTTTTTATTTCCATTTTTTCAGGCATGGTTTTTTTATTTTTATCTGTAGTATAAAAATGACCAGTACCAGCACTAGAAACTAAACGAATTTTATCACGCATGATGATTCCTTAAACTTTTTCGCCACGGGCACGAATATCAGTTAATACTGCATCGATGCCTTTTTTATCGATAATACGCATTCCTTTCGGAGTTAAACGTAATTTAACGAAACAATTTTCACTCTCAACCCAAAAACGGTGAGATTGAAGGTTAGGTAAAAAACGACGACGAGTCGCGTTTCTTGCATGCGAACGGTTGTTTCCAACCATTGGCTTCTTGCCGGTTACTTGGCAAACTTTAGACATGTGAGTACTCCAAAAATTAATGTCAGCTCGAGCTATTTTTCCACTAGGCCGTCGCCTAAGGATCGTAAAATTAGGTGGCACATTATAGAGAAACTAAATGTTGAATGCTAGCTTTTCTGACTTTTTAAGGTAAATGTTTATCTTTACCTTGGTTTTACAGGAGATTAGAGCAAAAAACTCGCCGATATTGACAAGTTTTAATACTAATTTGTCGTTTTATCGATCTATTTTTGCTACTTCCTTATGCGGTTTGTCATTAATTAACCAATTTTTGACTTAAGAAGCCGCCTTAATTTCTCTTGTTGCTCTTCATTACATAAATCATTCACTAAAATTCTAATGATATGAGATTTAGCTAAGTTACTTTCTTTGGATAACATCTCTAGCTGAGCAATGGCATCTTCACTTAACGTGAAAGTAGCATGACGTTTTGCTGGTTTTGATTTTTTCGATTGATATTTTGGCCAATCATTTTCTGCCGCTCTTTGCTTAGCCAGAATAACGGCTTGCTCTAAATTCATATTTTCAGAGCTAACCACTTTGGGTTTACCAACAGCATAATCTTCAGCATCAGAAATAAATTCATCAACAGTAAACTTTTTCTTTTTGGCTTTACTGCCTTGAGACTTTTTTAAATCAATTAAACTCATGCGAGTCGTCCGGTTTCATGGCCATAAGCTCTTCGGCAATGGCAATCATTTCATTCGCCGCTTTTCCTTCAGGATCAAGCTCGAGTACCGATGACCCTTGCTCTTCACTATCATCATAAATGTTTCGGTTATAGGTCACCGCATTCAATACATTGATACCGTATGAACTGCAAACCTCTTTAGCTTCTGCAATGCGTTTTGCTTGGCTCGGCAAAGATGGACATTGCGCAATAAGAAATGACGCTAATAGCTTAGGATTAACCATTTTACAGGTACTAAGCATATCTTCCATATGCGGTACTGTTTTTAAATCGCGTCTTTTAGGCCTTAATGGAATAACAACATGGTCGGCTACTGACATCGCCGCACGCAGTGCGAGGTTATCTTGTCCACCACAGTCAATAATCACGTAATCGTAATGTTGATTTAAACTCAGTAAATCATTACGAATTTTACCATAAAGTTGAATACAATTAATTGCTGGTAATGTTGGGTCGGTATTACGTGCTTGTATCCAATCAGATGTGGTTCTTTGTGGATCACAATCCACCATTAAAACAATAGCTTCTTTATCTCGAGCAAAATACACTGCTAAATTTTGAGCAAGACAGCTTTTTCCACTGCCGCCTTTCTCACCACCCACTAATATCATCATTTGCTATATTCCTTTTGCCCTATTTGATCAACAACATGTTTAATTATAGTTGAAATTATCCATGTGATTAGTTTTTTTAAATTTTAAGATTTATTGGTAGTGTCCAAAATCAAGCCGATTTCAAACCAACCATTTTTTTGTTTTATACAACGTAAAACTTTACCTTCGAGCTTTTGGCTTTTAGGATCTGAAGCCCTAAAGATAACAGTCACTATAGTTGTCAAAGGGATTGGTTCGTCACAATCGAGCTTTAAGCCCCCACGAGAAAAATCAAGACAGGCAATTTTTTTCTTCTTGTGGTTACCTTTATCATCATGCCAAGTGATGTCTACCAGTTCTTTTTCCATATCGAGACGAAAGAATTTTCGACGTTCAATCTCATTATCACTGCTTTCGCTCATAAAATGTTCCTTATTAACTACTCAAAAAATTTTATTAAAATTAACTGGCATTCGGCCTTGTTGCAACATTTTATTTTTATAAATCACCATTTTCGGCAAAAGAATAACAGCGATTACCTGCCACAATAATATGATCTAGAACCCTAACATCAACTAATGCTAATGCTTGTTCAAGTCTAGTAGTTATTTGTTTATCTGCAATACTGGCTTCTGCAACACCTGATGGGTGGTTGTGGGTCAAAATTACTGCGGCTGATTTATACTTTAACGCGTGTTCAACAACGACTCTAGGATAAACTGCAGCGGCGTCTATCGTACCGAAGAATAAAGTTTCAAATTTTAATATTTGATGCTGATTATCTAAAAACATTACCGCAAATACTTCTCGAGTTTGATGACGTAACTCGGTAACTAAATAATCACGAGTGGCTTGAGATGAGGTCAAAACCTTACCCTGTTTAAGCTCCTCAGCTAAAAAACGCTTAGACATTTCTAAACAGGCCTGCAGCTGAACATACTTTGCTTGACCTAAACCATGTTGGGCACAAAATTCAAGTTGAGTGGCTTGATAAATTCCGGCAATACTGCCAAAACTTGATAATAGCTTTCGGGCAAGATCAACGACATGACAACCCTTTACACCCGTTCTTAAAAATATTGCTAACAGTTCTGCATCACTTAAACTATTCGCACCTTGGTTTAATAATTTTTCTCTGGGGCGTTCTTTATCAGGCCAATCTTTTATCATTTTTGCATCCTTGCAGTTGTTTACCTTGAATAGTCACGGGTATAGTATTTTCAACTATTGGCAATAAATGCTATCTTAGCGACAAGCATTTATAACTTTAAGATTAGCAGGTTATGCAAATACTTCAGGATAAAAACATTGTTCTTGGTATCACAGGCGGAATTGCTGCCTACAAAACTCCCGAGTTAGTTCGTCGTTTAAAAGACCATGGCGCAAATATTCGTGTGGTGATGACTCAAGGCGCTAAAGCTTTTATTACCCCGCTTACCCTGCAAGCAGTATCGGGCAATGCCGTTGCTGACAGCTTACTTGATACTCAAGCAGAGCTGGCGATGGGCCATATTGAATTAGCAAAATGGGCTGACTTAATTTTAATTGCGCCTACCACAGCTGATGTTATTGCTAAAATAAGCTGTGGTTTAGCCAATGATTTATTATCAACCCTATGCTTAGCAACTGCGGCACCCATTGCCATTGCACCAGCGATGAATCAGCAAATGTGGCATGCTGCGCCAACCCAAGACAATATAAAAACATTAACCCGCAGAGGTGTGGCCATTTGGGGACCAGGCGCAGGCGAACAAGCGTGCGGGGATATTGGTTTAGGGCGAATGTTAGATGTTGATGATTTAGTTGAGTTAACTTGCAATTTTTTTTCAACAACACTAAAGCAAAGCCTCAAAGGACAGCACTGGATATTAACCGCAGGCCCTACTCGAGAAGCGATTGATCCCGTTCGCTACATCTCCAACCATAGCTCAGGAAAAATGGGTTATGCCATTGCCAAAGCAGCACAAAGTGCGGGGGCAAAAGTAACTATAATATCAGGTCCGGTAACTATAGAAGCACCAAGTAATTGCACAATAATTAAGGTGAATAGTGCTTTAGAGATGCATCAGCAATCGTTAGAACAAGCAGCTAGTGCCGATGTATTTATTGCTTGTGCCGCTGTTGCCGATTATAGAGTTGCCGACATTAGTAAACAAAAAATAAAAAAATCGAGCGATACCCTGCAACTCAATTTAATTAAAAATCCTGATATTGTTGCCGATATAGCCGCCATGACTAATAAACCTTTTACCGTAGGTTTTGCTGCAGAAACTCAGGATATGAGTCAATATGCCCTAGGGAAACTGCAAAAGAAAAACCTGGATATGATTGCCGCTAATGATGTGGCTAAAACAGGACAAGGGTTTAATAGTGATAACAACGCTCTGACTATTTTTAACCAACGGGATGGCCAAGTGAGTAAAATTGAAATACCATTAGCAAGTAAGCAAGTAGTTGCTAACCAGTTAGTTACTATAATTGCTGATAACCTTTAGAAAAATATAATAACAAGAACCCGATTTAATAGCCAAAGAGATGAATAAAATATGACGGCCAACGCAAAACCCAACCGTAAACAACAAATTTTAGAGTGTTTAGCTTTAATGCTACAAAACAGTCAAGGCCAGCGTATTACCACGGCAAAATTAGCTGCCGAAGTGGGCGTTTCAGAAGCGGCTTTATATCGTCACTTTCCTTCAAAGGCAAGAATGTTTGAAGGCTTAATAGAGTTTATAGAAGAATCTGTTTTTTCACGAATTAATTTAATTCTATCTGACCATAAAGAAGCGTTAGTTCGCAGCCATCATATTTTGCATGTACTACTCATTTTTGCCGAACGAAATCCTGGCATGTGTCGCATTCTTTCCGGTGATGCACTTATGGGCGAAAACGAACGTTTACGTGCCCGGGTTCATTTGTTTTTTGAAAAGTTAGAATCGCAATTCAAACAAGTATTACGAGAAAGAAAATTACGAGAAGGTAAAGGTTTCACCATTAATGAACAAGCTTTGGCTAATTTATTAGTGGCCTATGCTGAAGGTAAAATTGGCCAATTCGTTCGTTCAGATTTCACTAAAAAGCCAAGCGATAACTTTAACGAACAGTGGCAATTTTTTATGGCAAGTGCTTAACGTCAAAAAAGAATGAAAACGAAACAACATAACCCGATATTCATAGTGGCGTGTATTACTTAAATACTCTTACACGCCGATACTAGTCAGTAGTTTATTGCTATCTTGGTGATAAACAGACCATCTAAATTAGGACAATCATGAGCGCACTTTCACACCTTAAACCGGCTTCTTTATGGCAATTATTTGAAAAAATTTGCAGTATTCCTCATCCATCAAAACATGAACAAAAAATATCGCTGTGGATTCAAGAATGGGCCACAGAGCTCGGTTTGGTGGTTAAAGAAGATGCTGTTGGTAACTTATTCATTAAAAAGCCAGCTACTGTAGGCATGGAGAATCGTAAAGGCGTTATATTACAGGCACACATGGATATGGTGCCGCAAAAAAATAATGATACCGTTCATGACTTTGTAACCGACCCCATTCGCCCATATATTGTCACTGAAAACGATGGCGACTGGGTAACAGCTGAGGGAACAACTTTAGGCGCCGACAATGGTGTTGGTTTAGCTTCTGCACTGGCAGTTTTAGCGAGCAATGATATTGCTCATGGTCCTCTTGAAGTATTAGTTACTATAGATGAAGAAGCCGGTATGACCGGTGCTTTTGGTTTAGAAGCTGGTTGGTTAGAAGGCGATATTCTAATTAATACCGACTCTGAACAAGAAGGTGAAGTATACATGGGCTGTGCCGGCGGTATTGACGGCTTGGCAAGTTTTGATTTGACCTTTGAGAACGTTCAAAATAACAGCCAAGCTTTCAACCTGTCAATTTCTGGTCTTAAAGGCGGTCACTCTGGTGTTGATATTCATACCGGTCGTGCTAATGCCAATAAACTATTAGTGCGTTTTCTTTTAACCGCCAGCGAACAATTTGGCATTCGTTTAACTGAACTTAATGGCGGCAGTTTACGCAATGCGATTCCTCGTGAAGCCAATGCTAGCTTTGTCATCGTTCAAGATCAAATCCCAGCATTAAAACAAGCTTTAAGCGACTATTTAGCAACTATTCGTCATAACCTTGGTTCAATAGAAACTGATATTGATATGTTATTAATATCACCAGAAGATTTTGACCAATGCTGGACAGCTAATACACAACAGCAAATTCTACGTGCATTAAATGCCTGCCCTAACGGTGTTATTCGTATGAGTGATGATATTGAGGGTATTGTTGAAAGCTCACTAAACCTTGGCGTAATGCGTTGCAAAGGCCCTAAGTTTGTTGCCATGACTCTTATTCGTAGCTTACACGATGACGGCCGTTTAGAAACCCAACAAATGGTTCGGTCTGTCTTTGAGTTAGCAAACGCTAATATCAAATTTAGTGGCGCATATCCTGGCTGGAAGCCTGATACGAGTTCAGCAATCATGAAAACAGTACGTGATACTTATCAAGATATATTTGGCAAAATCCCAGAAGTGATGGTCATTCATGCTGGTCTTGAGTGTGGCTTATTTAAAACCGCTTACCCAGATTGGGATATGGTTTCTTTTGGTCCAACCATTAAATTTCCACACTCCCCCGATGAAAAAATTGAGATTGCCACCGTTGAACAATATTGGCAATTGTTAGTGGCCACCTTAAAAGCAATCCCTGTTAAGTAGCTGGGCATAATTGTTAACGCTATTTTCAATCACATAGGTTAGGATAGCGATAGCACTTTATTTGAATTAAAGTCAGCCAAAACAGGAAACAATATGATTCAGCCAGAAAAAATAATAATAGCTGATGATCATCCGTTGTTTAGACAAGCATTGTTAGGCACACTAAAAACAAAATTTGTCACAACCCAATGGTTAGAAGCTCAAACAATTGAAGAGTTAGAACAATTGTTACGCCAAAATAATGATAGCGATTTAGTACTACTAGATCTCAATATCCCTGGGGCTCATGGATTCAATACCTTAATACACGTTCGAAATCATTTCCCTCAAATTCCTGTCGTTATCGTTTCGGCTTATGAAGATCACGACACCATTAGTAAAGCTATGGAATATGGCGCTTCGGGTTTTGTGCCAAAATCAACTCCGGTTGATGAAATATTTAATGCTATTGAGCAAGTGCTCATTGGTGAATTATGGTTACCTGCTAAATTTCAAGCATTAGAACAATCAGCAGATAATATAAATATTGCCGAACGAGTCGCCAGTTTAACCCAGCAACAATATCGTATTTTAATGATGTTCGCCCAAGGCATGCTTAATAAACAAATAGCCTATGACTTGAATGTATCAGAAGCGACGATTAAAGCTCACGCTACTGCTATTTTCCGCAAACTTGATGTCCGCAATAGAACTCAAGCCGTTATTGCTATTGGCCAGTTGAATTTAACGGATACTCGCTTTGCTGAGTAAGGCTCTTTTTACTCCTCTGACTACAATCACTTGGCTAATCTAAATAATTCGCCGACAATTTTTGCGCAAGTTTAGCACTCATCATTGCTCTGAGTGCTGCGGGTTTAACCAGCTTTTTCATAAAGCCGATGTCTGATTTTATTGCTTTTTCTTCAATGCCTTCATCTGTTGTTGCGGTGATTAAAATCGCGGGTATGTCATGATGACATTTAGCTCTAAGATCGCGAATCAAGGTTAAACCATCGTCATTTTGACTTGATGAGTTATGGCATAATTGATAGTCCACTAACATAATCTCAATCTCATCTCTATGTTCATCAAAAGCTCTCTTGGCAGAGTTTACCGAATCAGCGATAATTACCTGACATTGCCAAGCAGTTAACAACTCTTTCATGCCATGTAATATATCGAGATCATTATCAATACATAAAACACAGACACCTTTTAAGCCATGCTGCATTTTCGGTAATAATACCGGAGAAACTAATTGCTTAGCCACTTTGGGTAAACTCACTTTAAAATTACAGCCCTGTTCTGGTATCGATTTAAGTGTTAATGGGTGATTAAGTAATTGACAGAAACTTTGAGTAATACTGAGTCCTAAGCCCAAGCCTTTCATTGATTGTTTGTTATTCATTGGTGTATCTAGTTGGGTAAATTGTTCAAAAACCAATTTTTGTTTGTCATAGGGAATACCTGGACCATTATCAAGTACTTGAATACTTACGGTGTTATTTTCAAGTCTTGCACCCAACAATACTTTTCCTGGACTGGCATAACGAAAAGCATTACCAATCAAATTTTGCAAAATTCGGTGCAACAAATTTTTATCTGATCGAATCCAAACTTTGGTTTTGACCACCTTAAAGTTCACACTATATTCTTCAGCTTTTGCTGAAAACTCTAATGCTAAACTGTCAAAGATCTCTGCCAAAGCAAAGCTTCTTAAGTGAGGTTTGATATTACCACTTTCAATACGAGAAATTTCGCCCAAATCGGCCAACAAATCATTGGCGACCTTTAGTGAATGATCAATATTGTCTACTTGTCTTTGTTGACTATCTGTTAGGTTATTTTGCTCGCTTAGCGCTGCAGTAAATAATCTTGCCGCTTCAAGAGGTTGCATTAGGTCATGGCTACAGGCTTTTAAATACTGACTTTTTTTAATATGAGCTTGTTCAGCTTTTTCTCTAGCTATGGCTAATGCTTCATTGGTTTGTGCTAATTTTTGAGTTCGTTCTTGCACTCTTGTTTCTAGATCTTGATTAGCTTCTTTTAGGACATTTTCAGCTTGTCGGTAGGCGGTGATATCAGAAAAAATCATGACAAAGCCGCCACCTGGTAAAGGGTTACCTTCAATACGAATAACCTGACCGTTATGGTGTTGGCGTTCTGACCTATGCTCTGAGCTAGTGCGTAAGTGTTCTAGGCGCTTAAGCACCATCTTGTTAATATCACCAGCACCACACAAACCTCGTTTAACGTTAAAACGGATAAGATCTTCTATTGGGCTACCAACAAAAACCAGCTCTTTAGGGTAGTCAAAGAGATCTAAGTACTTTTTATTCCACGCTACTAATTTTAAATGATGATCAACAATCGAAATTCCTTCGCTGGCATTTTCAATGGCGCTGTGTAATAAGTTCTGACTAAACGCTTGCTGCTGATTTGATGCGTCTTCTACCATGGCAGCAACTTCATCAAAAGCGATATCACGACCATCTAATGCAGACGATAATACCAAACGAGCACTTGATGCTCCCATGACACTCGCCAAAGTATTTTCGGTATGAAGCAGTAATAACTGATTGTAGGAATTATTACCATCCTGCTTATTAAAGTGCTGCAATTGGAACTGACTGAAACTGACCTTAGCTTTTTCAACACCAACAAAACGAGAAACTAATAACTCTAACTCGCGATAATCAATTAAACGGTTTTTTTGAAAAGTTGATAACTTGGGTGGCTGCCATTCTAAAAATAGTGATGCCTGAACACGTTCTTGCACACTTTGGCGACTAATTTGCGAAAGCGCCCACATCACAATAAAATTAGCTGCCAAGCTCATCAGTGTTGCCGTAGTATTGGCAGGTAAAAAACCCTCAGTAAAAGGTTGTTGATATAAACCAAACTGAGGCAGAAAATTAAGAATTAACCACGCCATAAAGCCAACTAAAATACCACCATAAACCCCGGTTAAACTAGCTCTTCGCCAATAAAAGGCGGCAACTAATGCCGGCGCTAATTGTGCAAAAGCACCAAAGGCTATTTCACCTAATGACGACAAAGTATCTGGGGATGCCATTAAAAACACACCATAACCAAGTAAAATCACCATTAATACCAGCAGTTTTCTGATATTTAATAAACGCATTCTAAATTGGTCAAAATCACGACTTTCTGCTTTTGATGAGCGGAATAACAGTGGAAAAACGATTTCATTACTGAGCATAGTGCTTAAGGCTATTGCCGAGATAATAACCATCGAACTTGCTGCTGATATCGCACCTAAAAAGGCAAGTAAGGTTAACCATGATTGCTGACCTGACCAAGGCAAAAATAAGACATACGCATCAGCAGGAACACTGTCTGCCAATAAAAGCTTGCCAGCCAAGCCAAGTGGAATGGGAAATATAGCAAAAACCAGTAAATATAGTGGGAAGATACGGCGGCTGAGCCAGGTATCTTTCTCATCCTTAAGTTCCACCACCATCACTTGGAATTGTCGAGGCAGTGAAATAAAGGCCGCCATGGTGATCACTGTCATTGCGAGCATTGCGCCAATGTTTGGCATTTCAAGTTGTTGATCTAATAATTCACTTGCGCCAGCTTGACGCCAGATATCCATCGGTGAATCAAACAAAACAAAACAAACAAATAAACCAACCGCAATAAAGGCGATAAGTTTAATTAATGACTCAAAGGCAATGGCTAACATTACGCCAGGGTGACGTTCCGTGACATCAAGATTTCGAATACCAAAGACCACAGTAAAAGCTGCAAGGGTAAGACTAGCAATTAAACCAAAGCGCCAAGAAATTATATCCTGCTCGCTTTGTAGCTGGCTAAAGGAATATACAATGGCCTTAAGCTGCAGGGCGATATATGGCATAGTGCCAACTAAAGCAACGACGGTTACCATAATGGCTAAGTTATGTGACTTACCAAACCTCGCGGCAAGTAAATCAGCAATAGAGGTTAAATTCAGCTTTAAGCTAACGCGAATAATGCGCTGAATAAAAGGCCAAGCAAAAACAAATAATAAAATAGGCGCAAAATAAATAGGTAAATGGGAGAGAAAATTAGTTGAGGCTTGCCCGGTAGTACCTAGAAAGCTCCAAGAAGTACAATAAACGCCAAGAGTGAGAGCGTAAATTATCGGCTGAGACTTTTTAACTAAACTATGGCGAAATTTATCGCCCAAATAAGCGATTAAAAACAGTAAACCAATATAAGTTAAACTTAGGGTAACAAGTTGCCAGTTGGGAAACATATATACTCAATGCACAAAACGCTAATTAACTAATGTTGTATCATTAATTAAGGGTATCTTCCGCTATTATTTCGTGGTTTGTGTATAAAACTCAGAAATATAACGACCACCTTTAATATTGACAATCAAACGCATTTTATGACTTTGTCCTTTCTCACCAACTAAGGATCTCAGGTTGGTTTTAGTATGCCAATAATAAGGACTTTCAATCATCCCTAATTGGTATTGAGTAGGGTTGTTATTTTTATCGACTAAAAAAAGTGTCGCACTATCAAGAGGAAAAGTAGAATTTACTGTAGTCATGCCTTTTTTGTCAAAAACATTCACTTCAAATTCACCCGCTTTTAAAATACACCTTTCATTAATAACATCACAATGACCATAAGGCACAAGTTGGATGATTTTATCATCACTTGCTTTATTTTCTTTATAATAATCAGCACCAATATATCCTAACACCGCAAGAATCGGTGCAACCATAAAGGCAACTCTAGTATGTCTATTCATTTATATGTCATCTTTATTAAGTATAAAAAGGTTGATAAAAAACTTTGAGCAGGGGATAAAATATCACTCCCCAACCCAAAGTTCGAAACGTTTTACTTAAGTCAGCACGTACTAATGAGCGTGTACTGCAGCAGTACCACCTGGTGTCCGCATATTCTCAACCATTTGTTGAATATGTGCAGGTGCAGGACCGGTAACTTTAAGTACTACAAAGGCAACAGTAAAGTTAACAATAGCGCCAACAACACCAAACGCATTGGGTGATATACCGAAGAACCAGTTAGGACCCATATCACCTAAGAATGACGTGCCTTGAATAAACATTATGCCTTTATGTTGGAAAACGTAAAGCATAGTGATACCAATACCAGAACACATACCCGCAACCGCTGCGGTGCCACTCATGGTTTTAGAGAATATCCCCATCATTAATGCAGGGAAAATTGAGGACGCGGCTAAACCAAAGGCGAGCGCGACCGTTCCTGCGGCAAATCCCGGCGGATGTAACCCCAAGTACCCAGCAATAAGAATAGAAATGGTCATCACGATTCGACTCGACAGTAACTCATTTTTCTCACTTAAATCAGGCACTATTATCCCTTTCATTAAATCATGGGATATCGACGAGGATATGGCCAGTAACAAACCCGCGGCCGTTGACAGTGCGGCGGCTAAACCACCTGCAGCCACCAAAGCAATCACCCAATTAGGTAAATTAGCAATAGCGGGATTAGCCAATACCATAATATCGCGATCAATTTTCACCATTTCGTTGGTTGCTTTATCCGCAGAATATTGAATTTTTCCATCGCCATTTTTATCTTCAAATTTTAATAAACCGGTTTTTTCCCAGTCTTTAAACCATTGAGGACGCTCAGCATATTCCATATTTTGACCCGCTACTGGCTCAATAGTATTCATTAAGTTTAAACGAGCCATAGCACCAACCGCAGGAGCCACTGTGTACAACAAAGCAATAAACACTAACGCATAACCTGCAGAAGAACGTGCCGCTTTAGCTGATGGTACAGTAAAGAAACGCATAATTACATGAGGTAAACCCGCAGTGCCTATCATCAGTGACATAG
Source organism: Colwellia sp. (assembly GCA_022969175.1). Taxonomy (GTDB): domain Bacteria; phylum Pseudomonadota; class Gammaproteobacteria; order Enterobacterales; family Alteromonadaceae; genus JALJPB01. The sequence goes on from JALJPB010000012.1 coordinate 39,133, forward strand.
TATAAGCGAACATATTCAACGTGCCGCCCATGTTGTCAGTGGTATACTCATTAAAGCCTAATTCAGTGACTACAGCGTCTAACTTATCAAGTAAATAAACCCCGCTACCGTCAGCTAAGGTGCTACCCAAACCAAGTTGAGGAATAGGATTACCCGTTAACTGCAATGAAATAAATACAGCGGGAATGGTATAAGCAAAAATCAATACCACATATTGCGCAATTTGCGTATAAGTGATGCCTTTCATGCCACCAAGCACCGCATAAACCCAAACAACTCCCATGCCTATGCCTAAACCTAGACCATAATCAACTTCTAAGAAGCGAGAAAAGGCAACACCTACCCCTTTCATTTGACCGATGATATATGTTAATGAGGCAATAATTAAACAAACAACTGCAACAACACGAGCCGTTTTTGAATAATAACGATCAAAAATAAACTCAGGTACGGTAAATTTACCGTGTTTACGCATGTAAGGTGCAAGTAATAGCGCCAACAAAACATAGCCCCCGGTCCAGCCCATCAAAAATACTGAGCCGCCGTAACCTAAAAAGGCAATTAATCCCGCCATGGAAATAAATGACGCAGCACTCATCCAATCGGCACCAATCGCCATACCATTTTGCATCGGTGAAATATTACCACCGGCAACATAAAACTCACTGGTTGAACCTGCACGAGCCCACCAGGCAATAGCAAAATACATCGCAAAAGATCCAAAAACAGCGATGTAAGTATATAATTTTAACTCATCCATTATTTAATCCTCCACGTGATATTTTTCGTCTAAGGCGTTCATTTTTGAGCTATACCAAAAAATTAAACCGACAAATGTATAAATTGAACCTTGTTGAGCAAACCAGAAACCTAGTTTGTAACCACCAAGGCGAATCGCGTTAAGCGGCTCTACCAACAATATGCCAAAGCCATATGATACGACAAACCATATAACGAGACATATTGCTATTAAGCGCAGATTTTCCTGCCAATATGTTTTCTCTTTCACAATATTCTCCTAAACCGAAAGCGTTTTTAATGTTTTTATACGCCTAAGATCTTATATTTACAGTTGTAATAAAGTATTTATTGTTTAAGAAGAAGCTAGCTATAGATTTAATTTCAAACGCTCAAATAACGTTAAAATTAACATCGAGAACTGATTAAAATAAATCCATAGTCAACTTATCCTAATGACCACACTAGCAAGCATCTTTTTTAACGGGTATTAAACTTTAGTCTAGATCTTTGTTTTTACCGTTGACTTGAAAGGGCGAACAACTCTAAATTAACCCACCTATAGTTTTGGCATAAGGCATTTCATATGGACGCTGATTTATCTGAAATCACCGCTTTTATACAAAAAATCCCACCTTTTGATTTATTATCTCAGCAGGTAATTGATAAACTTGTCCGCGGAATTAGTATTTGTTATCTCAGGGCGGGAGAAAAACTACCGCCAAAAGGTAGCACTGAAGCCAAATTATATATCTTGCGCAAAGGAGCTCTTACTTATTTAGCCGCAGATAAAGAGATTATTGCTAAATATGGTGAAGGCGATGTCTGTACGGTTTATTGCCATGACGGTCTCGACAACATTAACGAAACAACACTTAAAGCATTACTTTAAAATTTAACATCATCTTTTATAATTTATTATCATCGTGAATCATTGATTTTTATATCAATTATTTCTTCACCATCAAAAACGCATTTATTAAACTCAAACCTGGCCAGGACGAACCAATAAACTTTCCCTTTAAATCAACGCTTTGCAGCACAAAATAATCAGACCATATTTTTTCGATTGAAAATCATTCACAAATGATAAAAATTGATAGCGTTGCAACTACAGGTTTTACTTTTTCTTGAACTATTTATTCTCCCAAAAAATAGGTACTTTAGTGCCACTAATAGTAATTAGTTAACAACTATCGGACAAAGATACTTAAGAAACAATCAAAGGAATAGCCATGTCATTACAAAGCCTTCTTCAATTTAAAACACTGACTGAACTTGTTTTAGAAAACCTGAGAGAGAAAATAGTTTCTGGTGGCTTTCCTTTAAATGAACGAATTAAACAAGACACCTTAGCTAACGAATTCAAAGTAAGTGTTAATACCATTAGAGGGGTTTTACAAACACTGCAAGGTGAAGGACTGGTCACAATTGATAAAAATAAAGGTGCAATGATCTCACAAATATCAAAAACACAAATTAATGAAATATTTTCATTAAAACTACTGATTGAAACCGAATTATTAGAAGATTCGCTGCCACATATTTCTGGAGAAAAGTTAACTGAAGCAAAAGACATTATCAATCAACTTTGTCTTACCACATCAGCCAGTAATTGGTGTGAACTCAATAGTCGTTATTATCACTGTTTGTATTCCGGAGCTCAACGTCCTCAAACTCAAGAAATACTCAAGGTATTATCAAGTAAAATTGAACCATACCGTCGACTTCACTTTATGAAAAATATTGATTCCAAACAAACATACGCTGGCTTAAGCAACCTTTTAGAACAATGTTTACAAAAGAAAACATCTAAAGCAGTTAACCTGTTAAAGCAACATATTAACTCATACCGTGATGAGATCAGCACAATAGTGTCTTAACCGATCATAAAACCATCTTTAACACTGATTGCTATATCATTGCCATTGTTTGGCAAATGAATGCTACCCGAACTTATTCACCCGCTCTTTATCTAATCACGATGTGATATTCACCTACATCGTTCAACAATGTATAGCTTTATCCTTTATAACCACTATTAAGTTTTAAATAACACCAAATCAATGCCTGTTTTGTTAATATTTAGCTTTATTACCTATTCAACTAATACCGATAAGCAAACACTCTAATAGAGCTAATTATAACTATTTCTCTCACTTCAATTTCAGGCCAATTACATATATAAACTTTAATTTTCCCAACTTTGTTGACGTTTAAGTACAAAACTAATTTTTCTGCCAACTTTTTCGATAACTTATCCTCTTTTATCATCCTCATTACATCATCTTGAAAATCATCTGCCTTTATTAATTTAACCAATGACAAAAATAAAACAGCAAATCATGTAGAGACTTAATACATTGATAGTTAATAACATAAAGACAAATACACTCAAGAAAAATTGCGAACATATATATCATCTCGACGAGAAACAGCCATTTTCCAGCTGTTTTACCTCATATTTTCTCTCAGCCAATGCTGAGGTATATTTTATACCGAAGATTGATTAACCATTATAAAAATCATCTGTACGTACTTTGAATGAGCCACTCAAGACTATATGTGTTGATGCACTCAAGAGTATAAGCAGTTAAAAATATGAAACAGTAAATCGGAGAATAAGAATGAAATTTAAGAACACCCCAGTTGCACTTGCGCTGTTTGCCGCATTATCAACATCGCATGTTTATGCTGAAGAAACTTTAGCAACAGAAAAAGCTGAAGAAGAAGTTGAACGTATTGTAGTGACAGGCTCACGCATTGCTCGGATAAATACCCATACCCCTTCTCCAATAGTATCTATTGATGCTGCAGCAATAAAGGGAACTGGCGTTTTAAATATCAATGAACTGTTAACCCAGTTACCACAATTTGCTTTAGGTACCGATAGCTCTTCAGGCAATTCGAGCTTTGGAAATGCTGGGTTAAATACCGTTAATCTACGTAACTTAGGCGCAGACAGAACATTGATATTAGTAAACGGTCGCCGCATTGTTAGATCAACTTACGATGATGGTTTTATGACCTCTGATACTGGTTATATCCCTGTAGATTTACTTGAGAGAGTTGACATATTAACCGGCGGCGCGGCATCAACTTATGGTGCTGATGCTGTAGCTGGTGTAGTCAATTTTGTGATGAAAAAAGAATATGAGGGCACCCGAGTATCGGCACAATACGGAAAGTCTGATATTGGCGATGGTGAAGAAACTTCTATAACACTTACTTCAGGTCATAATTTTAATAATGATAAAGGCAATATTGTTTTTTCTTTAGATTATTATGATGCGGGAAGCGCTAGCTTAATGGACCGTCCTGGATCAGGTGAACAAACGGCTTGGTTAAATAATCCATTAAATACTGGCGAACCTGATGACGGTCAACCATCAAGAATTGCTGGATATAATTTAGCTTGGCCAGACTATAATGTTTATGGACAAATGGCGGGCATTGAGGATGCTAATGGTATAATCAATTATTACAATGTTACAGGCAACCAGTCGGCATACATGTATAACGATAATGATTTCCGCTCTCCTTATTATGTTCAAGAAGGCGAAAATGCCGAAGGTTGGAATATAAATCGCTATAACAAAGTTCAAAGCCCTTATGAAAGAGCTACTTTTTATACTTTATTTAACTATGAGCTTAGTGATGAACTACAACTTACTGCGGACCTACGTTACTCAAAAATTACGAGCCAAAACCAAATATCCCCTGTTTATAACTACTGGATTGGTGAGGTAAATGATAGTTGGTTTGATCAAAGTATTGAACGCCCTGCGCATATTGCCGAATTATTAGATCAAAGCGACGGTTGGTTTTATTCATCCATTGGCTTAAATGAACTTGGCCCACGAACTAGTGACGTTGAGCGTGAACTTTTTGCATTTTCAAGCAGTTTAGCCGGTGAGTTTTCTAACGGCTGGTTATGGGACGCTTACATCTCTAGCGGTAAAACAAAGCATGATACAGTATTATCAAACCGCACCAATCAAAATAGATTCAGTAACAGCCACGACTCAATCACCAATGATAATGGCGACTATTGTGGTGTTGATGTATTTGATTGTCCAAGCAGCCATCCATTAATCCCAATGACTCAAGAAGCACTCGATTACATCACTTTAGATCCATACGGTAGTCAAATAACCTCTGAACAGAACGTTTTTTCTGCTGCCGTTTCTGGCGATATTTTAGAATTACCTCACGGTGAATTAATGTTCGCCGCAGGTATCGATGTACGTCGTGAATCAATAGAGATGGAGGTTGACGATACTTGGCAAAGTGGCCTTGGCGGCAATATGAAACAGCCGTGGGATGCTGCTAAAACCGTTCAAGAAGTTTTTCTAGAATTAGAAGCTCCAATATTAGCTGATATCTTCTTAATTGATGAGTTAGTTTTAAACGTTGCTGGCCGTATGTCTACTTACACTTATGCGGGCACTAACAACACTTGGAAACTTGGAGCTACTTGGAGCATTATCGAGGGTTTAGCCATGCGCTCAACTTATGCCCATACTGCACGAGCACCTCAACTAAGTGAACAATTTTCAGCAGTACGAACAGGGTTTTCTAACGGCAAAGAAGACCCATGTGACAGTGTAGAAATCCTTGGTGCTTCTGCAGAAAATAAAGAACAAATTATTGCTAATTGTCAATCATGGGGTATTGCAGATCCTGTAAACTTCGACTCACAAGCAAAACTAAATGGTGGCGTTGATGTTACTACAACCGGTAACATCAACTTACAACCAGAAAAAGCGGATACGCTAACAGTTGGTATAGTTTATACACCAAGTTTTATCGATAATCTTTCTTTAACTATTGATTATTATGATATTGATATAACAGATGTTATGGGCGGTTCTGGCATCCAAAATACGCTAGATAAATGTGCTAGGGAGGAAGATGTTACTAATAGTATATATTGTCCACTAGTCGTTCGAGGTAGCGATGGTAATGTCCTTGATGTTTTAAACACTACAGTAAACCAAGCCTATACAAACATTAAAGGGGTCGATTTTGAAGCCTCTTATTTACTAAGTCTAAATGAATATGGTCAAATTGATTTTTCTTTTAATGCGACAAAACTTCTAGACTCTAGCTATAGCGATAGTGATGAAGACGAAATTCATGATGTTACAGGTATCGGCTATAACAATGTTGAGCTTAAAGCTCGCTTTGTGATGAATTATTCATATGAAGATCTTACAGCAAACTGGACAACAAACTATGCTGAAGGTTTTCAAGTTAGTGAATATGGCACTTATGAATTATACGACAAGCCATTTGCACCACATTCGATTATGCATAATGCCCGCGTTAGTTATACTTTGAATGATAATGCCAATATTTATTTAGGCATTAATAATGTTTTTGACAAATCTTATTACAACCATCCATCGACATCATATGGCCGTAGCCAATATGACTCTATGGGGCGTTACTTTTATACAGGTTTCTCGTATGAGTTTTAAGCTTAGCCACTTGGTTTAATTGGCTTTATGTAAAAACACAAGCGTTCAACTGCTTGTGTTTTTTTACTTAAAAGTAATTTTAAAAAAAATCAACCATACTAGGATGTATTGACTTTAGCTGACCAAAATGTGACGGTGACTTTAAGTAATAAATGACCGTTAAACAATTATAAGAAATAATTACTCACTATGATCGATATCCAACAACCCTTCAAACTTGCCAACATCACCATCACTCCGACGACAGATGAGCTAAGTTTTGATGGTAAAACTATTGAAATAAAATCGATGGCAATGAAGGTCATTTGTTATTTTGCCATTCACAAAGATGAAATTATTAGCCGAGACAGTTTACGTGAGAACGTATGGCAAAACTCTACCGCCTCAAATCATACCATCAACAACCATATTTACAGCTTACGCCAAACCTTGGCAAAATTAGACCCTGATACTAAGTTCTTTCATACGGTAACAGGCAGTAAAAGTGGCTACCGCCTAGTGGCTGCTATTACCCAGGAATCAGCATTATCCTCGCCTAGCTCAGCAGTGCTAGCGTCAACAAGCATTTCAGCGAATGCTACAGTCGAAGCAATCACTAATCAGCAAATACAAGCCGTCTCTCCCATCAGTGGAGTTTCGTTTCAAAAATCTCAGAAAGTAGTTTATTTAAAAACAATTATTTTAACGGTACTTTTATTTGTGTTATCGGTGAGCATATATTTCTTTTCTGCTGACAAACAATACAACCACATCACACCTTTAAGTCAACAGCCGGGTCGAGAACAAAGCCCAGCCATCAGCCAAGATGGCCAAATTATAATTTACGCCAACCGGGTAAGTAGAGGTGAGACTTGGGAGCTATATGCCAGCAAAATGCAACTCCCTTTACAACCAATAAAAATATTTACCACTAGTGGCAATAGAGACAATTTTGTCAGTATTTCTCCCAATAAAAAATATATTGCTTTTCTTCGGTACGCTAAAGGCGAAACAGGTATATACATTGCAGATTTTAATTCTCAACGTTTAACTGCCCGTAATGAAAAACTATTGATTCCGCTTAATGCTGCCAATTTATCACCTGCAATCAGTTGGTTAAGTAACAGTCAGTTTTTTTACACCGCCACTGAAGCAGTATCAGCACCACTTAAAGTGTATTTGTATGATTTGGCACTTGACCGTTCAGAACAAATTAGCGCTCCGGCTTTAAATACCTTCGGCGATATGTCAGTCGTGGTTTCACCCAATAACAAATTGTTAGCGATTATGAGATCTGACAATTTTGATGGTCATCAATTATATTTATATGACTTAGCCAGTAAAAACCTGATTAAAACTGAGGTTAAAAGCACCGAAGTCAGGTTAAACATTAGCTTTAGTGACGACTCTAAACAAGTCTTTTATGTTGATCAACAAGGCTTTTTATCAAGCTACTCCATTGAGGCTCAAGTAATAAAGCAAATATCTCAACAACAATATATAGGCTACTGGCCATTAAAAGTACCGAATAAAAATCAATTTATTATGCAACAAGACTGGGGACTTTCTTCCCTCACTACCCAAATAATTAAAATCAATAACCCACAAACAGGCGGCGACGGTACAAGTGAAACCATAGTAAGCAATGGCTTATCAATAAGATCAATAGCTGGTATTGATAACGGGCTCATCTTTGCTTCAATAAAAGCCAACCAGCAGCTCGAATTATGGAAATACCAAAATGGTAAAACCAATAAACTTGAAGAGTTTAATGAAAAAGCACAATACCGCTACCCGCTAAGTTTAAGTTGGTTAAAAGGCTCAAATAAAGCGTTATTATCTATCAATAAAAGCTGTAGAATAATAGATATCATCACAGGTAAAGACACTCCTTTGTGTCCAGATAATGAAAACTTATACGCCGGTAATTTCTCTTATGATGGCCAACATATATACTTAGCAGGCTTTGATAATAATGGTGATAAAGCTGTAAAAATTGGTATTAGTGGCTTTCCATTAACTCCATTAAAACAATTAAAGTCCGCAAACTCAATTCAACAAGACGCCCATGGAAATTTCTATTATAGCCAGGAGCCTAATTATGATATTTATTTTTACCAGTCTTCAACGGGTGAAAATAGAAAAATTATAGAACGCACTTATATCAACAATCGATACTCTGTAAACGACTTTGTCACCACTGAAAAGGGTATTTATTTTATGGATCGAGTAAGAGTAGGCAGCAATGCGATTTATTATTATAACTTTTCAGATCAAAAAACCAGTTATCTTATCAAGAGTCATGATAACTACCCCAATATTGTTTTAAGTGAAGATGAACAGTTCATTTATTTAATTAAATCATTTGATAATGACAGTAAATTATTACTTGTTGAGTGATTCTCTAAATAGTTGCTGAAATTAAGATAATATCTATGAAAAGTAATAAATGTTAAAAGCCATAAAAAATCATGGCTTTTAAAGTAAAAACATTTCGATAAGTGAAGCTGTTAAACCGACACTTTATGTTTTTTTATCATACTAAACAGTCCATCTTTAAGGCGAAGTCTTCTCACCTTTAATTGATCAAGATAATCATCAGAGGTATTTTCAACACCTTGCTCAATTCGATTCACCTCATGGTCGACTTCATGATAATCCTTAAATAATCGTGCAAAATGAGTATCGTTAATTTTTAAATCATGTATCTCGTCAGTGAACTCTGGAAATTCATGGTGTAGATCGTGTTTTTCAATTGACATAATTTGTCCTTGTTTTTCTTTTTAGTAAATTATTAGTACTTATTAAGTGGTTAAGTTTTTAAGCTTACTATTGGGCGCATGAAATACAAGTATTTGCATAAGGTAATGCTTTTAAACGCTCAGTTGCGATAGTTGCTGTGCATTTTATACAAACACCATATTCATCGTTTTCAATTTGTGTTAGCGCAGAATTTATTTGCCGTAACTCTGACTTAGCTTCATGATGAATTTCATCAAGTACCTCATTATTTTCACTTTCTGTGGTTTGTTCTTCAAAATCAGCAGAGCGGCCTTTTTTAAAATCACGCTCAATAGCGTCAATGCGAACCATCAATTGTGATTGCTTGTTTCTCAATGCGTTTTTAATATCGTTTACCGGCATTTCTATCTCCTTATAACTAATACAAATAAGTCTCTCTATATCTATTAACTTACTCCGTTAATAGAATTAATCTTTGATCTAAAACATGATTTATTTGACAACTAAATATAGTCAATCATAGCGAGTTCTCTTTTATTAGACCAAAGTCGTAGTTGTTGATTTTATCCCCAAAGACCAATAAAAATGCAGCTAAGAAAACTTTATGACAGCCCTTAGACTTAGGTCTAATTACATCTTGTACTTTATTTATCTATGTTAGTAACCAAGTGGTAAAAAACAATAAAACACTGCCAAAAAAGTCAGCAGTATAAGGCTTTGGCTATTTCAATCATGGGGAAGATAAAATGTTTAACAAAACTAAATTACTATTGGTCACTGGTTTATTAACCTTGGCTGGTACCGCCAACGCCGATTATGAATTTAAAATTTCAGATGAAGATACAATAACTTTTGGTGGCTACGTTAAAGTCGATACCAGATATGTAAGTGGTAATATTCAAGCGACTGATTACTGGTATGGTAGTGGAACTGTACTGGCTGAGGATGCTTCAAATTTCGGTATTGCTGTCAATGAATCACGATTAACGACAAAATACGTTCATGGTGATGTTACCGCATATATTGGTATGGATTTTTATGGCGGTGCAGTAAATGGTGGCGGTAATGAAGTCATCTCAAACTCATCGAATTTACGTTTACGACAAGCCTTCATAAAATATAAAGACGTATTAGTAGGTCAAGCATGGACAACGTTTCAAAACACCAGTGCCTTAGCTGAGGCCGCAGATTTTGCAGGTCCTTTAGTTGCTTCTGCTTTCATTCGTCAAGGTCAAATTCGCTATACCATGGGCAATTTACAAGTATCCATTGAAAATCCAGAAACCTATGGTGGCAATAGACCTTCGGCAGGTGTACGTGATGATAACGTACCTGACTTCATTGCTAAATATACTTTTAAAGGTGACTGGGGCAATGTTTCTGTTTCTGGTTTAGCTCGCCAATTACAATCATTAGAAGGAAATGCCGAATCTGCTTTTGGTTACGGTGTTGCTGGTCGTATTAACACGTTTGGCAAAGATGACTTTCGCTTCCAATTGCATGGCGGCAACGTAGGTCGCTATGTTGGCGTAACTGCATCTACAGATATGGTGGGTGAAGAAGTCGAAGACACCACCTCTATTATGTTCGCCTATCGCCACTTTTGGACTAAAGATCTGCGTAGCTCGGTATTTTATGGTAATACCACCACCGACTTAACCGATAGAGACCGCACACATTGGGGCGTAAATTTATTTAAGAACATCACTAAACATTTATCATATGGCATTGAAGTAGGTCAATTTGAAATGGCCAATGCTGATGATTTAAATGGTGGTGTTGGTGCTGATTCATTCTACGGTCAATTTTCTGTGAAATTCGCTATTTAACTTTTTTACCTTACATCAGTTACCTCTGTTGAGGTTATTTTTGAGGGGAGCTTTTGCTTCCTCTTTTTATTAAACGGTTAATTTAAATTAAAAAAAACCAGCTGCGCAAGCAGCTGGCTAACCATCAAAAAGTTTCTCTTTAGTGTCGCTAGAAGAGAACATAACTCGCAACTTAGTTATTAAGCGTCCTGAGTCTTAATAGTTAAGTTGCGAATTACTATTATCACAATATTCTAGAGAGCAACCAGAGAAGTCGTGACAACAAGTAAATGATAATCATTCCTATTTAGATTGTCAAGCTTTAATTTATCTCAATACATAGCCTTTATTTCTTAAGCTTTGCAAATGCATTGGCAAAAGCATTACCCATAGCGGCATTACCTGAGTCTTTTGCTTTATTAGTAGTTTTATTCGATTTTTTATGTGCTGGTTTAGTTTTATCATTCTTCTCACTAGCTACTTTAGCATTAGAGCTAGGGCTAGTCTTATTTTGGCTTCTAGGTGCTGGACTAGCATCGTCTAAACGCATCGTTAAGCTGATTCGTTTTCGCGCTGCGTCTACTTCAACAACTTTTACTTTGACAACATCACCGGCTTTTACAATTTCTCTAGGATCACTAACAAACTTGTTTGTTAGTGATGAGATATGTACTAAACCATCTTGATGAACACCAATATCAACAAAGGCACCAAAATTAGCGACATTGGAAATAACTCCTTCTAAAATCAAACCTACTGTTAAATCAGCAACCGTATTAATTCCCTCTTTAAAGGTAGCGGTTTTGAATTCAGGACGCGGATCGCGACTAGGTTTTTCTAATTCACTAATAATATCTTTGACCGTTAATTCACCAAAGCTAGTATTGTTAAGTTGATTGACAATTTCATTGCAATTAATTTTATTTAGCTGCTCACTATTGCCAAGCAATGACTGGGTATCGAGGTTTAGTTGGGCAATAATAGCTTCGACCACAGGATAAGTTTCTGGATGAACACCAGATCGGTCTAAAGGATTTTTACCATCGATAATCCGTAAAAAACCTGCCGCTTGTTCAAAAGCTTTTGGCCCTAGTCGAGCGACTTTTTTTAATTCTTTTCGATCGTTAAAACGGCCATGTTCATCACGATAATTAACGACATTTTGTGCCATGGTTTTATTGAGCCCTGAAACTCGTGTTAACAAAGCAGCTGATGCGCTATTTAGATCTACACCCACGGCATTTACACAATCTTCGATGACATTATCAAGTGATTTGATTAATTGGCTCTGACTCACATCATGTTGATATTGGCCAACACCAATAGCTTTAGGATCAATTTTCACTAACTCCGCCAGTGGGTCTTGTAATCGACGAGCAATAGATACCGCACCTCTAATTGAAACATCTAAGTCAGGAAATTCATTGGCGGCAAATTCTGATGCTGAATAAACTGAGGCTCCAGCTTCACTGACAATAACTTTTGTTAACTTAATCGGCGTTTTATCTGGTGATTGTTCTGCAGACTTTGCTGCAAGAGCGACAATAACATCAGCAATAAGTTTGTCACTTTCTCTTGAGCCAGTGCCATTACCAATAGCGACTAATTCAACTTTATATTGCTGAGATAAATTAACCAAAGTACGTACTGACTTCTCCCAATGATTTTGTGGAGCATGAGGAAAAATAGTTGCCGTTTGCAATAACTTGCCAGTACCATCAACAATCGCTAATTTACAACCAGTACGCATACCAGGATCTAGCCCTAAGGTTGTTTTTGCGCCCGCTGGAGCCGCCATTAATAAATCACTTAAGTTAGTAGCAAATACTTTTATTGCTTCAACTTCGGCTTGCTCTCTGAGGTTACCTAATAAATCAGTTTCTAAAGATTGAGACAATTTAGCTTTCCAAGCACTACGAACGACTTTAGTTAAAAATTTAGCCCCTGCTTGTGAGCTTAATCGTAAATTATAATGTTCACTAATTATCTGCTCGGCACTTGAATAACCACTAGCTTCTTGCCCAGGATCAACATCAATAATTAACTTTAAAAAACCTTCGTTACGACCACGAAGCATCGCTAACATACGATGAGAAGGCACAGTTCTTAATTTTTCTGAGTGCTCAAAATAATCTTTAAACTTAACACCCTCTTGTTGCTTACCCTTAACCATTTTACTGGTGAGGTGAGCCTGTTTTAATAAATGTTTACGCAGTTTTTGTAATAAATTAGCGTCTTCAGCAAAACGCTCAATTAAAATGGCGAGTGCTCCTTCAAGTACTGATTTATCATCTTGGAAACCAGCGTCTTTATTAATATAACTTTGTGCTTCATCCTCTGGCACTAATAACCAGTTCTGATAAAGCTTATTGGCCAATGGTTCTAAACCTGCTTCAATGGCAATTTGGCCTTTAGTTCTTCGTTTTGGCCGATAAGGCAGATATAAATCTTCTAATCGGGTTTTATTATCCGCTTGTTCAAGCTCTTTTTTTAAAGCCGGGGACAATTTACCCTGTTGTTCTATATTCGTTAAAATCAGTTGACGACGTTCGGTTAGCTCTCTTAAATAAGTCAAACGCTGAAACAGATGGCGTAAGTGATTATCATCTAAGCCCTTCGTTGCTTCTTTACGATAGCGCGCGATAAAAGGTACCGTAGCACCATCATCTAATAAGGTGATTGCCGAAGTTATCTGTGAAGTTTGTACTTTAAGTTCTTGAGCAATTTGCTCAGCGATTGAGATCATTGAGTCGAAAATCCGTAGTTAATCATCTTGATATTAAACGCATTCTACCAGTAATTTTGATCAAGTGTAGCCTAAAAGTACAAGTTGCTGATCATCCTAATGAACTACAAAAAATAACAATTTTACCACAAGCTAAAACAATAATTTAAATCCATTTGTATAAAATAACACCAGATTTAAATAAATAGGTGACTTACATATGCAAAACTCTTTAAGCCAAGTAGTTCAACATCACCCAATTAGTAACGATCGAAGAAAGTCCCAGCCAGCTAGTATTGATGCTATGTGGGACGAGTTAACATTAGCCCAACAATTCTCTATCTCTAGTTTAGGACAATTTGGTTATACGCTGAGTTTTATTCGAAATGTTAATTTAAAAGCTTTAGCTGTTTTACATTTAAACGATAAAACAGCGACCATTAATGAAGAAGGAGCGATAAACATTACTGCCGGGTTAGATCTTCGCCATTAGGGCTTTAACCAAAGAAGAAACTTTGTAATCTGGATATAATGATTTTGTATCTCAGTAAATTTCCACATACAATGTAAATTAAGCAAGTTACCAACTAATTTACCTAAACAATGAAAAAATCAAACTATATTACCCGTGCAGGTTGGGAACGACTTGACCAAGAATTAAAATTTCTTTGGAAAGATGAACGCCCTAAAATTACCCGCTCGGTGTCTGAAGCGGCAGCACAAGGTGATCGAAGTGAAAATGCCGAATACATTTATGGTAAAAAACGGTTACGTGAAATAGACCGACGAGTGCGCTTTCTAATAAAACGTTTAGACGACTTAAATATTGTTTACCCTGAAAAGCAGCAAGAAGGTAAAGTTTTTTTTGGTGCTTGGGTCACATTAATTAATGAAGATGATCAAACAAAAGTTTATCGACTCGTTGGCCCTGACGAGTGGGATGTTAAGCAAGGAGATATTAGTATTGATTCTCCTATGGCCAGAGCGCTTTTAGGCAAACGAGTAGATGATGAAGTAGTAGTACAAACGCCTGAAGGTGAACGCGTTTTTGATGTGGTTTCAATTAGCTATTCTTAATATTTAAAACCCGAGCTAAACAAGTACTCAACTAGGGCTAATAATCAAACTGTACGCCTATTCTAATATTCAACCCACGCTTCATTTCATTACCATCGAGAGTCACTGTGTCTAAGGTGGCTGCAAGGTCAATATTAATTAATTTCATCACGGTAACGCCAGCATTCAAGTAACCTAATTTTGTCCCCGCCATATTGCGACTCATGCCAAATCTTGCACTAGGCAACCACCAACTATCGGCGGCATAACCTGCGGTAAGGGTGAACCATTGGTACCTATCTCGCATAGGATCTTCAACTGGATTTGCATCGAACTCAGCGTGCAGGCTCCAATGTCTTTGAGCTGTATATATCCCCGCTTCTAATTTAATCTGGCGTTGCATGGTAAATTCTTTATGGTGATCAATTTTTCTCAATACGTCAACCGATTGAAAAGCGCTTTGATCAAGCTCTGGATATTTATAGGTGTGCTCTATTAAATTTGTGACTGATGCCCCTAACTGGTAATGGGGTGCAGCCCAAACCAAACCTAAGTCAACATCAAAACCATTTTTATAAATAAAATCAGCATTTTTAATATCTTCAAACAAAGCTTCAGAATCAGTAACTTCTCCTATTCGAGCACTCACATTGGTTAAACCTACTCGATAGAAAGAAGGTTTAACTCCCCAATACAAAGCCCCTTCATTATGTTCCATTAATTTTTGACTGAATGATAATGAGAACTGGCTAATTTTAGTCGCTTTAATTAATAAAAAGCTGTCGTTATCAATGGTAAATTTAATATTTTTATTTGCCGGATTATAAAATAAGGTTATACCACCTGATAAATCTAGTTCTTGCATAGGATCATCCTCGGTAAAGTCAGGAATCGTTTGCAAGGCAGTTTTCGCTTGTTCGCTATCAAATTCAATATCCTCAAATATACCTACTGCTTTAGCATCTCCTTTAAAAGCTAATCCCATTAACAATGTGCCACCGTATAGGTTTTCGTTTAATACAAAGCTGGCATTACTGGTCGCTTCCGCTTTACCATAACCTTCAGCAGCGATAAGCGCGATAAGTGCGGCAACACTAACGGCCTTACCTTTAATGACATCAATTCTGTCTTCTAATTCAGGGTATTCTCTAAATAAATCTTGCCAAGTGTAATCTCTAATCGGTTGCTCTGGTAAGGGTGGCAATTCTGAATCATCGGGATCACTCGGCGGCCGGAAGTCATTGGCTAGTTCATCTAGTTTCTCAAAGAGCTCATCAAAATCGCCATATTCAAGACCTGCACCTATTTCAATTGCCCCGCCAGTCATAACATGTGGATCTTTACGTTCAACAATTAATGCCGCTGCCGCAGGATTCCCTGCATTTGATAAAGATTTTTGAGAATAATTTAAACTGGCATTACGTGGTTGAATATCGGCTAAAGCAGACTTTATTGGCAAAATAAAAGCCATTGCCGCAATAATTAGTTGAAGATAATGAGGTAAGAAAAATTTATTTACTTTGTTTGTCATTAATATTTTTTCAAGATGATAGGTGATAATTTAGCCTATTATCTTGAAAAACTTACTTTGACACAAGACAAAGTAACCGATAGTTACAAATGGGTAAACTTCTGTACTTAACCTTTCTTTATTTCTTTATTTCTTTATTTCTTTATTTAGCATTCGGCTACGCACTGAAATTTGGCAAACATCCAACACGGGGGGTGGTTTGTTATAGAAAAACTCATTTTCCCTATTACGTCTCTTAACTAATCGTTTGGCAAAATTGTCACTCTCAGTATCTTCGACTTCAAGAATAATTTGTTGCTCTTTTGGTACTTCAGACATTAATTGCATGGCAATAATTTTTGTATGATCCCGACTATCTATCGCAACTTCGCCTTCAATGGTTGAGGTGCGCTTTATTGATTGAATATGTTCCATACCATAAACAACTCGGCCAAATACCGTCATTAACCTATCTAAGTAACGGGGTGCTTGGCCAATAACAAAATAAAAATGGCTAGTAGCTGTATCAGCTCCACTCTCGCGCGCCATCGCTAAAGTTCCCGGACAATGGGTTAACCAAGCTTTTTGTTCTTTAGCAGAATGAGCAATAGCAAAACCATTACTAAACCCAGTTTGCTGGGCATACAAATCATTGCTTTGGACTTTAGTGAATAAAAAATCTTTGTTGGTTTGCCACTGATCTTCCACTTTCAGTATTGGCACTGACTTATCTTTTTCACTGTCCTCTTTAGGTCCTGCTTGAGCAACAAAACCATCAATGACACGATAAAAGGTTGTTTCATCGTAGAAATGTTCACTTGTTAGTTGCTCAAATTGTGCAACATGTTTAGGCGAAAACTGTGGTGCTAATTCAATAACTACTTTACCTTGGGACAATGTCATTAAAATCGTATGTTTTGGGTCTAATTTTCGCCAACTAATGTCTGTTGTATTGGCGGCACCACAAACATTTACTATTAGTAGGCTTGTCATCAATATTATTTTTTTCATCATTCCAATTAAAACCTATAGGTGATTTTTAAAGACAATTATTGCTGAATTATTGATGAAAATTCAACAAGTTTTCCGATAATATTAGCAAAGCTTGGAATAAACTAACTTGCCATTAGCCAAAATTGCTATTATATGGCAAAAATATTGTTCGTTATTATGGGATTTACTGTGAATAAAAGCATTATCACCAATTTACTCGCGTTAATTTGTACTTTAGTTGGCCACTTTTTAAATCAACACTTAGTTTTCACTATTGGTTTATTTGCCCTTTCCGGTGCAATTACTAACTGGCTTGCTGTGCACATGTTATTTGAGAAAGTACCAGGATTATATGGTTCAGGGGTTATTCCTGCTCGTTTTGAAGATTTCAAATCAGCTATTCGCAGTTTAATGATGGAACAGTTTTTTACTAAAGAGAACATTGATCGTTTTCTGTCTGATAGTTCAGGCAAAGCTAGTACTTTAGATTTAGCTCCTGTTATTGCCAAAGTAGACTTAAGTCCAGCATTTGATAGCCTAGTTGAAGTCATTGAAAATTCTTCTTTTGGCGGTATGTTAGCCATGGTTGGTGGTACTGAAGCTTTAACTCCACTAAAAGAACCTTTTATTGAAAAAATGAAAGTGACGGTAACTCAAATCACCCAAAGTGAAGAATTTACCGCAATGCTTCGTGATGAACTTGAACAACCAAATGTTATTGAAGGCATGCAAGAAAAAGTAAGTGACATTATAGAGAAGCGCCTCAATGAATTGACTCCAGAGCTTGTTAAAGAGATTATTCAAACGATGATCAGAAAACATCTTGGCTGGTTAGTTGTTTGGGGTGGTGTTTTTGGCGGCATTATCGGTTTAATTGCAGCTTTAACAAATAATTTTTAATGCAAGCCATTGATTGATATACCGTGTGGTAACTAATATAACGTTAAAGTTACCACCTACAGTTTTTGTAATTGTGTCGATATCACTGAGGTAACCACTGAGGTAACCACTGAGGTAACCACTGTAAATATTCCCTTTTTTATTCCACCATGTGGTATCAATACACAAAGCCGTTATTTATTAGTGCCAAACGGCATAAAGATCTATGGTTTTTTTCACACAAAGTACTTTAGTTTACCCCTGCTTTTACGCTATGCTTGCCCTTTAAATATAGGGTTGTCTATTAAAATAATTACGATGGCGTAATTATCGATAAGTTGCCCGTCAAAAATAAGGTAAATGGAGTCATGTTTGCTCGTTTAAAAGCTTTGCCTGCCGATCCTATTTTAGGATTGTTGGCTAAATATAGAGAAGATGTTAACCCACAAAAAATCGATTTGGGTGTTGGTGTTTACAAAAATGAAGCTGGACACACCGCAGTTTTAGATTGTGTGAAAAAAGCAGAACAACACAGAACCGATACCGAAGATAGCAAAGTTTACATTGGCCCAACTGGCTCTCCTTTATTTAATGTAGAAATGAGCAAGCTTATTTTTGGCACCCACAAAGTTTTACTTGAAAACCGTGCCCGCACATTTTCAACCCCAGGCGGCACTGGTGCTTTACGTGTTGCTGGCGAGTTTATTAATAAATGTAAATCTGGCACCACCATTTGGGTCTCTAATCCAACGTGGGCAAATCATAATGCAGTATTTGAAGCGTCTGGCTTAACCGTTAAAACATACCCGTACTATGATTATGAAAATAAAACTTTAGACTTTGACGGCATGTTAGCTGCGCTAAAAGAAGTACCTGCAGACGATGTGGTTTTATTGCACGCTTGTTGTCATAACCCAAGTGGTATGGACTTAACTAATGAGCAATGGCAACAAGTTGTTGAAGTCACTAAAAGTGTTGGTTTTACTCCACTAATAGATATGGCTTATCAAGGCTTTGGTGCAGGTTTAGACGAAGATGCCTATGGCCTTCGCTTGATGGCTGAAAACGTGAAAGAAATGATCGTTTGTAGTTCATGTTCTAAAAACTTCGGTTTATACCGTGAACGTATTGGCGCTTGTACATTAATTGCCGAAACTAGCCACAGTGCCGACTTGGTCGCTTCAGTTTTAGCCTATGTTATTCGTGGTATTTACTCTATGCCGCCAGCACATGGTGCTGCTATTGTTGAAACTATTTTAAGCTCAACAGAATTAACAACTTTATGGCATAGCGAATTAAAAGAAATGCGCGACCGCATAAATGGCAATCGCCAATTATTGGTTGATAAACTTGTTGAAAATGGCGTTACTCGTGACTTTAGTTTTATTGCTGAACAATCGGGGATGTTCTCTTTCTTAGGTATAACTCCTGAGCAGGTACAACAGCTTCAAGATGAATATAGTATTTACATGGTAGGTTCTAGCCGTATGAGTATTGCTGGTATTGCTAATCGTAATGTAGATTATTTAGCGAAGTCTATTGCTAAAATATTATAGACGCTACTAAGTAGATTTTAGAGGCTGATCTTCGAAAGAAGCTCAGCCTTTTCTTTTGCCATTATTGATAAAAGTATTACAATACAAAAATCATATAGTGTTCCTCTTTAATACTCGAGGATAAAACATAATTCCAAGGAAATTCCGTGACTGTAACTGGTAACTTATTTATCCTATCGGCACCAAGTGGTGCCGGTAAATCAAGCCTAATCAATGCCTTGCTCAACCCAGAGCAAACATCAGCCTTTGATAAGCGCAGCATGCAAGTATCAGTGTCCCATACCACTAGGGAACCACGCCCTGGAGAAAATAACGGCGAGCATTATCACTTTGTTTCAGTAGATGAATTTAAAAAACAAATCAATCAACAGGCTTTTTATGAATACGCCGAAGTATTTGGTAACTATTATGGTACTTCAGAAAAGGCCATTGATGAACAGCTTGCCCAAGGCATTGATGTATTTTTAGATATAGATTGGCAAGGCGCTCAACAAGTACGAATGAAACAGCCACAAGTCACTACTATTTTCATTTGCCCACCATCAAAACAAGAATTAGAAAGTCGCTTACGTGGTCGAGGTCAAGACTCTGAAGATGTAATTAAGTCACGTATGGCTGCAGCAAGAAGTGAATGCTCACATTTTGAAGAGTTCGATTACATTATTGTTAATGATAATTTCGATGAAGCATTGCTTGATTTAAAAACTATTGTCTATAACCAACGACTCAAACAGTCTCAACAAGCGATGAAATTTCAAGCACTGTTTAATGACCTGACCTCGAGTTAAGGTAAACTCCGCAGTATAAAGTAAACTAAATTCAATTTATACTGTCAAGATGCGCTGCTCAAGCTTGCTTAATAAGTGATAGACCAGTAAACTACGCAGCTATTTTATACATTTTGATTGTTGGAGAGACCAAATGGCTCGCGTAACTGTTGAAGATGCCGTAGATAAAGTCGGTAATCGTTTTGATTTGGTGCTAGTTGCATCACGTCGTGCTCGTCAAATTGCAACGGGCGGTAAAGAACCATTGGTTGAGGTAGAAAATGACAAACCAACAGTATTAGCTTTACGTGAAATTGAAGCAGGTTTAATTACCACTCAAATCATGGACGGCTATGACCGTCATACTCAAATCGAGCGAGATACTGCAGAGTTAGATGCAGTTGCTGCGATTGTTGGCGGTCAACAAGAAGAAATTTTATAAATTAGGCCGTACCTAAGGTACAAACAACCTAATTTAGTGAGTTAAAAACGCGTGATGATTTTATTAATTATCACGCGTTTTTTATTTTTATAAATAGCCACTTAATTGTTTGGCTTTGCCTTTAAATACACGTATTCTTTGAGAATAGTCGCAAAGACAAAATCATTATCAAGTTTTCATCGTTCAGGAGTATTAGATGTATCTATTTGAACCCTTAAAAGAGTTGGTTTCAAGTTACCTCTCCAAAGTACAGATCGATCTACTCAAGAAAGCATATTTGGTGGCAAGAGATGCCCACGAAGGCCAAATGCGCTCAAGCGGCGATCCGTACATTACTCATCCTGTAGCCGTTGCGCTTAATCTTGCTCTGATGAATTTAGATCATGAAACGTTAATGGCTGCGCTATTGCATGATGTTATTGAAGATACCCCTGTTACCAAGGATGAGCTAGCTGAATTATTTGGCCATACGGTCGCCGAACTTGTTGAGGGTGTTAGTAAGCTCGATAAATTAAAATTTACCAACAAAGAAGAAATGCAAGCCGAGAATTTCCGCAAAATGGTACTAGCCATGGTGCAAGACATTCGCGTTATCCTCATTAAACTTGCCGACAGAACCCACAACATGCGCACCTTAGAGTCTTTACGTCCTGATAAGCGCCGACGTATCGCTCGTGAAACCCTTGAAATTTATGCGCCTATTGCTAATCGATTAGGTATTCACGGCATAAAAAATGAACTTGAATTATTGGGTTTTGAAGCCATGTACCCGATGCGCGCTCGTGCATTGAAGTCTGCAGTAAAACAAGCCCGTGGTAACCGTAAAGAAATTATCAATAACATCAGTGATGAAATTTCTGCCCGTTTAAAAGAAAGTGGCATTAAAGCAGAAGTGATTGGCCGTGAAAAACACTTGTATTCTATTTACCGAAAAATGCTCAATAAAGAATTAATGTTCAATGAAGTTATGGACATTTACGCATTTAGGGTAATTGTTGAAGATAACTTCGACAATTGTTATCGAGCGTTGGGCGCGGTACATAATTTATTCAAGCCGATAGAATCACGTTTTAAAGATTATATCGCTATTCCTAAAACCAATGGCTACCAATCATTACATACTTCTTTGATTGGGCCTCACGGAATCCCTGTTGAAATTCAGATTCGTACCAATGATATGGATCAAATGGCCGATAAGGGTATTGCCGCCCATTGGTTATACAAACAAAATGGTGACGGCAGCGGAACAACCTCTCAAATGAAAGCCCGCCGTTGGATGCAGTCTTTATTAGAGCTGCAACAAAGTGCAGGTAGTTCATTTGAGTTTATAGAAAACGTTAAATCTGATTTGTTTCCAGAAGAAATTTATGTCTTTACCCCTGATGGTCGAATTATTGAATTGCCGATGGGCGCAACCGCGGTAGATTTTGCATATGCGGTACATACCGATGTTGGTAATTCTTGTGTCGGGGTTAAGGTAGATCGAAAACCCTTCCCTCTTAGCCATCCTATAGATTCAGGGCAAACCATAGAGGTTGTTACCTCTTCTGCAGCCAGACCTAATGCGACATGGTTAAACTTTGTGGTAACCGCTAAAGCTCGTTTACAAATTCGTACTTATTTGCGCTCACAAGAAAAAACTGAATCTCATGCCTTAGGGTTAAGGTTGCTAAGTCACGCACTCGGCAGTAATAAATTAGAAGATATCAGTCAAGAAAAAATAGATCAGGTAGTCAAAGAAACTGGCAATAATAATATTGATGAACTTATGGTCAATATTGGCTTAGGTAATGCCCTAAGTATCGGCATTGCCAGACGACTCACTGATGAATTTACTGAAGATTCACCATTAGCATCAGCAACACCATCAACAAAAGCTAAAATGCCAATTAAAGGCACAGAAGGCATGTTGGTAAGTTACGGTAAGTGTTGTCGACCAATTCCTGGTGATTCAATTCTTGCTTATCTTAGCCCAGGTAAAGGCCTGATGGTTCATCAACAAGGTTGCCGTAATATCAAAGGCCATGAACAAGGCAGTTTATTCCCGGTAAAATGGGATGGCGACATAGATCGCGACTTTATTGCTAAGCTTCGTGTTGAAATCATTAACCATCAAGGCGCACTAGCCTCATTAACCAATATTGTCGCTAAATGCGGCTCAAATGTGCATACCTTAAATTCAGGTGAAAAAGATACCGGTCTATATACTATAGATATGGAAATTACCTGTCGTGATCGAATTCATCTTGCCAACATCATCAGGAAAATTAAAGTAATGGTTGATGTACAACGTGTTATTCGAAACAAATAACGCACTATTTAACGATTAATCAATATTAAATTTATAAAGGACGTATTACATGAAAACTATTATTTCAACAGACAAAGCACCAAGTGCAATCGGTACCTATAGTCAAGCAGTTCAAGTTAAAAATACGGTATATCTTTCTGGGCAAATTCCTCTTATCGCTGAAACAATGGAAGTAGTAGAAGGTGGTTTTGCCGAGCAAACGGAACAAGTATTTAAAAACTTAGTGAGTGTTTGTGAAGCGGCAGGCGGCGGTATTAACGACATGGTTAAAGTTAATATTTTTATGATCGACTTAAACAACTTCGCCATCGTAAATGAAGTAATGAGCAAATATTTTAAAGAACCGTATCCAGCACGTGCTGCAGTTCAGGTTTCTCGTTTACCAAAAGATGTTGAAATCGAAATCGACGGCATTATGAATTTACCTAACATCGATTAATTACCCCTTACTTTATGTATTGTCATTTTAGCCCGGAACCCATGCCAGTTAAGCGCCAGATTTCCGACCAGAACAGAACACCTGGAGGATGACAAATAAATTAAGCTATTTAATAGAGAACAGACCAAATGACACCACAAAGACACCAGCGCATTAAAGACATGTTAGACAAACGCCAGCCGGATTTAACGGTATGTATGGAAGGTGTGCATAAAACTCATAACCTCGCTGCCGTGGTTAGAACCTGTGATGCCATAGGCGTTAGTGATGTGCATGCCATTTGGAAAAATGAGCAAATGCAAGTACGTGGTGGCAGTGCGGCAGGTAGTCATAATTGGATTGATGTTCATAATTACAGTCAAACAAAAGACGCCATCAACACCCTTAAAGCACAAGGTATGCAAATATTAGTGACTAACCTTTCTGATACTGCAGTAGATTTTCGTGACATTGATTACACCAAACCAACGGCAATAATTTTGGGCCAAGAAAAGTTTGGCGCATCTGATACTGCCTTAGCCATGGCTGATCAAGATATTGTTATTCCTATGGTTGGCATGGTGCAATCGCTTAACGTGTCGGTTGCTTGTTCAGTAGTACTCTACGAAGCCCAACGCCAGCGTCAAATTGCCGGTATGTACGACAAACCAACATTGCCAGAGCAACGCCGTCAGAAAGTTTTATTTGAAGGTGGGCATCCAATATTTGCTGAAGCATGCCAGCGTAAAGGTTTGCCTTACCCTGTAATTGATGAAGACGGACAAATTGTCGCGAGTGAAGGCTGGTGGCAGAAAATGCAAATGAATAAGAGTGCTTGGCAAAGCCTTGATGACTAAAAAACCTCAGCTTAATGGAATAAGCAACCTTGCCCATACACCAATCACCGTTTTAAAAGGTGTCGGTCCGGGCATGGCTAAAAAACTTGAAAAAATAAACCTGCATACTCTGCAAGATTTGTTATTTCACCTACCACTGCGCTACGAAGACAGAACACGCATTACCACCATTCGTGATTTATTACCCGGCACCCATACTAATATTATCGGTGAGATCACCGATAACCAAATCATTAACGGCAAACGCCGTATGTTAGTTGTTAGCCTCAATGATGGAACTGGCTCCATCAACCTGAGATTTTTCCATTTTTCTGCTAATCAAAAAAATAGTTTATCAATAGGTACTAGTATCCGATGTTATGGCGAAATTAATCGTGGTCCACGTGGTTTTGAAATAGTTCATCCTGAATACAAATCACTTGATCAAGACCAGCCACTAACGCCAGTTGAAGAAACTTTAACCCCTGTTTACCCAACAACCGATGGTCTAAGACAAGTTTCACTGAGAATGCTTACCGACCAAGCATTAATTCGATTAACACGAGGCCAAGTAGAAGAGTTATTACCGCAAGAGTTTGTCCTTGAGTCGTATTCGTTAGCACAAGCATTAGCCTTAATTCATCGGCCACCACCAGAAACATCTGTTATTCAATTAGAAGAAGGTAAACATCCAGCCCAGATCAGGCTTATAAAAGAAGAATTGATTGCCCATAACTTGAGTATGTTAAAACTCAGACAAAGTGTAGTACAACACCAAGCGGTGAGTTTAACGATAGATGAACAACTCAATCAAGACTTTTTAGCGCAACTACCTTTTACACCGACAAATGCTCAGGCACGGGTTACTAAAGAAATTCGGCTAGATTTAGCCAAAAACACGCCAATGCTTCGTTTAGTACAAGGTGATGTTGGCTCAGGTAAAACCTTAGTAGCAGGTTTGGCGGCATTAACCGCAATTGGCCAAGGCTATCAAGTAGCTTTAATGGCACCTACCGAAATATTAGCCGAACAGCATGCTATTAATTTTCAGAAATGGTTTGAGCCGCTCAAGATTAACGTTGGTTGGTTAGCAGGAAAAACTAAAGCGAAAGCCAAACGAGCAGCTTTAGAAAATATCGCCAGTGGTGATATGCAATTAGTTATTGGCACCCATGCCTTATTTCAAGAAAAAGTGGTATTTAACAAACTCACGTTAATTATTATTGATGAGCAACATAAGTTTGGTGTACATCAGCGATTGTCATTACGAGAGAAAGGGGCATTTGAGGGCAATTATCCCCACCAGTTAATTATGACCGCCACCCCTATTCCGCGCACATTGGCGATGACTGCTTATGCAGATTTAGACACTTCAATAATTGACGAGTTGCCGCCAGGTCGAACTCCCATTACGACAGTTGCGCTGCCCGATACTCGCCGAGACGATGTGATTGAACGTATTCGCCAAAGTGCAATAAGTGATAATAGGCAAGCCTACTGGGTATGTACTTTAATTGAAGAATCGGAAGTGCTGCAATGCCAAGCAGCCGAAGATACCGCGCAATATTTAAAAGCTCAGTTGAGTGAATTAAACATTGGCTTAGTGCATGGCAGAATGAAAGCGGTTGAAAAACAAGAGATAATGGAAAGCTTTAAAGCTGGAGAGTTACAGTTATTAGTGGCAACCACGGTAATTGAAGTTGGTGTTGATGTCCCTAACGCCAGTTTAATGGTGATTGAAAACCCTGAGCGCTTAGGCCTTGCGCAGTTACACCAACTTAGAGGTCGAGTAGGTCGTGGTAGTATCGCCTCTCATTGTGTATTGATGTACAAAAGCCCACTTTCTAAAACAGCTGTTAAACGGCTAAAAGTACTGAGAGAATCAAATGACGGTTTTGTTATTGCTGAAAAAGATTTAGAGATACGCGGCCCTGGTGAGCTTTTAGGTACTCGTCAAACGGGTTTAGCCGAGTTAAAAATTGCCGATCTTGTTCGTGATGCCGCACTTATTCCTGAGATTCAACAAACTGCCTATATGATATGGCAGAAGTACCCTGAAAATGCTATCGCGTTAATTAACCGATGGTTAGCTAATCGGGAGCAATATTCTAACGCTTAGCATGTTTTACTCAAAAGCTTGCTGTAATGATTATTTATCTGATCAGGCATTACAAACTAAAGCAATCACATCAACTGATAATCTCACATCTTCACATTTTCTGAAAACTTCTGTTACAACAATTTTCTGATACCAATAATATTCTTCAACAAACATCGTTGAGAGTTAATTAATAGCCGTTACTCAAGGTTCTATGGACTCTACTGCTTTTTTAGCACTGTGTTATTAACCAAATTTTACCCTCCCGTCAACTCAACCTTACCTTTTATTGCACTATTGCATGAAAAATACAATATATACTATTTACATATTAATACAATTTATAGTATAAATAATACCAAGCGTTATTTGTACTATAAATAACACTTATTTGAAACATGAACAATTATAAACAAAACACTAACAAAACACTGGGAGAATAGTCGTGAACAAGAACAAAACCTTCAAACTTAGGTATTTATCTTCACTGGTTATGCTGAACCTTGGCTTGTCTTATGGCGCAATGGCCGCAGAAGAAACAACAACTGAAAAAGAAATAAAAGATGAAACGGAAGTCATCGTGGTATCAGGCATACGTGGAAGCTTGATAAAATCACAAGATATAAAAATGAGCGCTGATACTATAGTTGATGCCATAACTTCAGAAGACATTGGTAAATTTCCAGATCAGAACGTTGCCGAATCTCTACAGCGTATTACTGGTGTAGCAATTGACCGCAAAGGTGGTGAAGGCCAGCTTATTACCGTACGTGGTATGGGGCCAGAATTTACTTCAGTACTATTGAATAACCGTACTTTAGCCACCACTAGCGGTGGTCGAGCATTTAGTTTTGATATTTTAGCCTCTGAGCTTATTAGTGGTGCAGAAGTTTATAAAACACAATCTTCACACATGCAAGAAGGTGCCATTGGTGCAACAGTTAACATAACGACCTTTAGACCTTTTGATATTCCAGGTTTTAAAGCAATTGGTACAGCAAAAGCACAATATGATGATATGACCGGAGAAGTTGCACCACAGTTTTCAGGCTTAATCAGTAATACCTTCGATAATGATAAGTTTGGCGTACTTTTCTCTTTTGCTCATAACGAACGAAAAAGCCGTTACGACAGTGCCAATACTGCCTATTATTGGCATACCGACTTAACCATGGATGATGGTACTTATTATGATGATGTCTATTTCCCACAAAACTATGATCAAATAGCGCAAACGGAAGAAAGAACACGTAATAATGCAAATGCGGTTTTTCAATACAGGCCCAATGATAACCTTGAATTTACTGTCGATGCACTTTATTCAAAATATGATGTTGAGTACCGGCAAGACATTTTAGCGCATTGGTTTACTAAAGATCAGTTAACCGATGTACAGTTAGATGATAATGGCACAATAGTTAAACTATCCATGGGTAAAAGCAGTAACAGCGATGTTATGGTGCGCCAATCCAAAACCAGTAATGAACTTATTGCTCTTGGATTCAACGCAGACTGGCAAGTAACTGGTGATTTAAATTTAAACTTTGATGTTAGTTACTCTGAGGCTGAATCTGATCCTAAAGCAGGTTCAACTGATACTGTTGCTTCAAGACCTGGTGATTATACCTATGATCGAAGTTCCGGTGCTCAATTACCTGAATTAACTTTTGATCGAGATCAATCAACCAGTGGTTTAAAAGCAGGCTGGG
This sequence comes from Colwellia sp., assembly GCA_022969175.1. Lineage (GTDB taxonomy): Bacteria > Pseudomonadota > Gammaproteobacteria > Enterobacterales > Alteromonadaceae > JALJPB01. The sequence continues at coordinate 67,183 of JALJPB010000012.1, forward strand.
GGGAGCGTTTTGGCTCTGCTATTAAAGATGAAGTACTAGAAGCTAAAATTGATGCCGAATGGATGCTTGATGCTGGACCATTATCAAAAATTGGTTTTGGTGTTATGTCATCTGACAGGACCTTATCAAGTAAATATAATAAAACAATTCGTCCTATGCCTTGGTTATGGGGTGATAACAGTACACCGATCATTTTACCAGAAAGTATGTTTACTACCTATGATGCTGATGGCTTTTTATCTGCTGGCAGTGGTAACCCAGAACAATCTTGGTTGTCCTTTAATTCTGAAGACTTCTTTGACTACTTAATCTCTCCTGAGGTGGTAGCACAAATGGATGACCCGGCTTATACCCAAGAATTAATTGATGTAAATAATGGTTTTAGCATGTATCAGGTGCCAGAGACTTATGAAGTTAATGAAGCGTTAGTTGCTTTTTATACTGATACATATTTTGATGGTGAAATAGCTGATATGTCATGGTCAATTACTGCAGGCATACGTTATGTTGAAACTAGCAGTACTTCAAAAGGATTTGCCATTCCTTTATTAGATTTAGAGCCTTCGGTAGGAAAGCCAGGTTTTGTTAATGCTATTGAAGGGAATGATTATACCCCTATTACCATTAAGCATAAGTATGACAATTGGTTACCTAGCTTTAACGCTAAACTCGATATTACCGATGAAATAATTGCCCGTTTTGCTTATTCAAATAGTATTACCCGTCCTGAGCTTGATGAAATGTCACCTGAATCTAGCTATAACGGTGGCGATGTTAACCATTTAACAGGATCGGGGGCTAACCCTGCTTTAATGCCATTTGAGTCGACAAATTTCGATTTAGGACTAGAGTGGTATTATGGCGAAGGTAGTTATGCGGCTATCGCTATGTTTACCAAAGACGTTGATGGTTATCTAGATACCGATGAAGTTGATGAAGTAGTTGTTGTGCCAAGTGGAACTTATGATTATAAAATTTCTCGCCCAGTAAATGCAGACCAAGCCGATATTGAAGGCTATGAAATTGCCATACAGCATATGTTTACTAGCCTGCCAGCACCTTTTGATGGCTTAGGTATTATTGCCAATAAAACCTTTGTAGATAGTGACTCAACGGCTGATGAAGGCGAAACGTCTTTACCATTAGTTGGTTTAGGTGATACAGCTAACTTAATCTTGTTCTATGAAAAAGATGGCTTGCAATTACGTGTAGCATGGAACCAACGTGATCGTTTTATGCAATCTAAACCACGATCATGGCGCGATGGTCACTATGTAGAAGATTATGCGCAAGTGGATCTTAGTGGTAGTTATGACATCAATGAACACTTAACAGTTTTCTTTGAAGGCATCAATGTTACTAATGAGTTATATATCACCACAGCAAAATATAAAAATCAGTATTTAGATATTACTGAAAATGGAGCTCGTTATTCTTTAGGAATTAGAGGCTCATTTTAAGGTAAACTAGAATAGTAGTATTTCAACTCAAGGGTGCATCTGCACCCTTTTTATTTTTCTATGCTATGCCAAAGTATATCTAAAACTAATTCTGCTAATCATCAAATCAACTGCCTGTTAATATTGAATTTTTAATGGTGTTGTACAATAAAACTGCCTGCTTTTTTTCTAAAAAATTTGTTTCAGTTTCAATAGCGTACTCCAATTCATTAATGGCTTCTTTAGCTCTATCTAATTTAAATAAAACATACCCTAAGTGATACCTTACACTAGGATCTCTACCATTAAATGAACGTGCTTGACGTAAGCTTGATAACGCTTGATCATATTCTTTTTTGTGAGCAAGTATCCATCCGTAAGTATCTAGAATTTGAGCTGACTTTGGCTTTAATAACTTGGCTTGTTTGGCATAACCGAATGCCTCATCAATATCTTGATACATAGTAGCAAAAGCCAAATTATTAAGAACATCAGCTTTATTGGGCAAATCTTTGATATCTTTTATTAATAAATATTGTATTCTGGCTTCGTCAAAACGTGAATAAAGCAGATAGAAATCAGCTAGTAAGTTTCGATAATAATAATTGTTATTCTGAACCTTCAAAGCCTGAACTATAGAGGTCTCAAAACCTTCAGTATTTACTCCTCTTAATGCCAAATGGTGGGCTTTAACTAGAGCGATACTATCAGTTTGTGTTAAAGCAAAGGCTGATAAATATAACTGCTGGGCCTTGGTGAATTTTTTATCCTTTACCGCAATATCAGCTTCAAGTACTAGTAGTTGGCTATTATTCTTAAGTCGCTTTTTTAACGCTGCGACTTTATTTTTTGCTACCGTTAACTCATTTTCATAATAACTGAGCTTGGCATCAGCAAACTTTACCTTTAAAGAATTTGGCGCTTTCAATAGTGCTTTATTAATCGTTGTTCTTGCGCCAGAAAGGTTCTCAGCTTTTCGTTGTAAATGACTAACATCAATCATTCTTTCAGCAGAGTCGTTTACCAATTCAGTCAATAGCAAAAGTTGGCTGTTGGCTTGTTCGAATGCCTTTTTCTCAATATAGACTTTGGCTAAACTTTCAATAACCTCTGGGTTTAACCTATCCCATAACTTTCTACTGAGCAACAAGCTTAACGCCTGTTCGTACTGACCGGTTAAAGCATATAAATAGCTTAATTGACTATTTGCTTGTTTATTATGCGGTTGATGCTTAAGGACTATTTTAAGTGTAACCGCTGCTTCAGTAGATTTCCCCTCTAACATCTGCACCTCTACCAATAACAGTAAAGCGGGTACATTGTCCGGTGTTTGTTTAATTAACTTGGTTAACATACCTTTTGCTTGCTGCACTTCCTTATTGATCAAAAATGCCGACGCCATATTATATTGCGCAGTAATATTTTCAGGATTGTTTTGCAGAATATTATGCAAAATAGCGGCAGCTTGGTGTGGCTTGTTCATTTTTAATAAAGCAGCAGCCATGGCACCTTTCAATTCAACATTGTCAGGAAAGTCTTTCAGCAGTTTTTCGATCAATAACCCTGCTTTTATATGCTTTTCAGTGACTAGATATAACTGCACAAGGTAACTGTCAATAGTGAAATCATCTATATCTTTTTGAGCGGACTCCAGTAAATCAACTGCTTTTTTTACTTCACTACGACTAAATAATAATCGGGCGTTAAGTAATATAAGTTTGGGGTCTGTTTTAAATGAGGTCGGTAAACTTTCAATCAATGAAGCACAACGTAATAAATAATTACCCTCAAGGTACAAATCACAAAGTATAATGCTTAAGTTTAAATTTTGTGATATCAAAGATTTATTGGCATCTAACAAATCTCTGGCTAAGATAGAGGAACCCACCTTTAAATAAGCATTGGTTATAAATGAAATCGCTTGAATATTATCGGGATTAAAAGTGAGGTACTGCTTCATTTTTCTAATGGCCGTTTCGTAGTTCCCTAAAAGGTAGGCTGAAACAGCATCAATAAAAATAATCCAGTGATACTTTAGCTTAACATCATCTGGAATAACGCTAATATGTTGATTAAGTTGATTTAGTGTTGCCCTTGCTAATTCTTCGTTGTTTTTTTCAATCAATAAGTTGGCTTTTAATAATTTGGCTCTAGGATCTGAGGGACTTTTGCTCAGCACTTTTTCTATATAGTCAAAGGCTAAATCATTTTCACCTTGGTTAATATAAAGACTAGCTATTGACCTTAAGGCATCAACATAGCTTGGCTTTAACTTTAATGCCTGCTCAAAAGCAGCTAATGCTTTATCTTGATCATTGGTAATTTTATAGCTTTGGCCTCGCAAATACCAAGTTTTATAAGAGACCGGATCTAGTTCAAGTGCTTGGTTTAATAACTGATGGGCTTTTTCTATATTCTTATCTTTAATATGATACGCCGCCAACCCATTGAGGGTGGTTGCGGTTTTAGCGAGAGCAAGAGCTTTTTCTAATGATAAAAGTTCTTGTTCGACTTTGTGTAATTTAGCATAAGCTCTAGCATGTAAAATCAACAAATTTACGCGAGTTTTTTTTGATAACTGCTCACTTACTTGATAGTTTACTACTTCTGTCGACTTGTCTTGCATTAACAGAGCTTCGGCTAAAGGCACCACGATAAATTCGCTATCACCACCTAAGACATGAGCTTCTTTTAATACCGATTCTGAGTCAACAAAATAACCTTTAATAAAAAGTATTTTACCCATTAAGATTTTGCCCGGAACATGATCAGGGTATTCATTAAGGATATTTTTTAGATGAATGTAAGCCGCTTCAAAATCATCATCATTAAAAGCCATTAACGCTTTTTCGAAGTAGTCTGCTGATACGTTTACATCAGAAGTTTGGGCTTGGGCTTGGGAAAACAGGGGGGAAATCCCCAGTAGCAATAAAAACATTAACCTAGTTTTTTTCATTGACCAACCTCTGATTAGTGATGGTTTTACTATCTTGTAGGTAAATAATTTAACATAAAAAAAGCGATCACTTTACAGCAATCGCTTAATAAATTTATAAAAGCTGTAATCAATTACTCAATATTTTTTCGCCAAAAAATTAGTAGACTTAAGGCAAATAGCCAAACAATACTGGGTTCAGGTATGTCGACTCGAGGCGTACTAGGTGTTTCAGAACACCTATTCCATCTGTTATTAGACATATTTATTGAGTTACCAATAAACTGAGCACAACCTTGAGCATTAGAAATATTGGTTTTTGTTCTGTTATCAAAGGCGGCATAGCTTGATGCAACTTCAGTTTGTAAATGGTTACTAGGTCGAGGATTAAAGTCAGTAAAATCCCATAAACCTATGCCACCCAAAATCACATTTTGCAAATCAAATACGGTATTTTCAGTAGTATAGGTATCAGTAAAAAATATTGCCCCTAATTCATTAATTGGTCGAGTATTTCCTTGGCTATCGCCTAACATAATTGAAGAGTCGATAAATTTAAAATGACTACCGTCTGCTAGCCTAAAAATAGCTTGCGTACCGAGGTCTGATTTTAATATCCAATCAGTATTATTTAAATGGAAGAAATCATTACTGCCAGTGAAGTTTAAGTCGATTACCGCATAACCATCATTGTTAGTATCAAGAGCATCAAGGTCGGTAAACACAATACCGTCAGTTGTAATCGCCCCTGAATACAAATCTTTCATTTCTTGACTATTGTTGGTCCATGTAACATCACTATCAAGAGCAATAAGCCAATCTCGAATATCTGCTAGCTCATCTAACAATCCGGTACCCGAGGTAGTTAAATCAGTATTTGTAGTACCATTACTTAGACCTACGCCAGAGTTATCGAGATCACCTGAATCTTGGAAATACCTTGCATTACCATCATTACCAGAATCAAAACAGCTACCCGCACTTTGCGTACAATCAACACCACGATTGGCGTATAAATCAACATTTGAGGCTTTGTACTCACCTGTTGAGCCAGTAATAGCAACATTACCACTATAATCTATGCCTTCGAATAACGGTCTTGAGCCTGGAAGGTAATTAGGCTGACCATAAGTAGCACTATCCGTGGGTGGACCAGTATGAGTTTTCCAGCTAGTGGCTTTATTTAGAAAAACACCGGCAGTATTAGGAGCACCATTAAAAGCCGCATTATGTTCACCTGTACCTGGAGAGCCTGTTGATAAAACTTCTTGATCAGCACCTAATTCTACATTAGACATATCAAAAGAAACTTTTGTCCCTGTCGCGATGACTAGATACTTTTCAGTTTCAGTGGTAGTAACACCAGCGATAACACTATTACTGTATATAAAGCCTAAAACGCCAATAGAGAGCAATATTGTTTTAGGAAAAGTGAACATTTTTTTTTGTAAAACAGGCACTAGGTACCCCTCCATGTCGAGTAATTACTTGTTTTAGTCAGCCTTGTGATAAATAAAACGAACTAAGGCTTGATGGCGTTATTGTTCATCAGCTAGTTAAAATTTCAAACTTACAAGTAAAAAATTTGTTTTGAGCATTAATGTCTAACTTATACGCAAGAATCACGCCTGAAATTATTTAGCCTAAATTACAGTTAGTTACAACATTCAATTTCAGTAATAACAAAAACCTGTAAAGAATACTGACAATAATTGCTAGCTTTTAATGTCATACTCTTAAGGGGATGTATTAGTATTTATTACATCAACGCTGATGAAAAAATTACTAGCAAACCATATTGACCAATCATTCATCACAATAATCATTGAGACCTTGATTTCAACAGTTAATTATTAGTAAAAAGTACGGTAAACTATCAGTAACTTTAGTTTACCGTGAATTTATCATGTCGAGCCAAGAACAAAATCATCAAGAGAATAACAGAAACGCTGAAAACACGACTCACTTTGGCTACAAAACCGTAGATAAAGACGATAAAGTATCTATGGTTGCCAGTGTTTTTCATTCGGTTGCTGCGCAATATGATGTAATGAACGATTTAATGTCGTTTGGTATTCACCGATTATGGAAACGTTTTACTATTGATGCCAGTGGTGTTCGCCCAGGTAATACGGTACTTGATCTTGCCGGCGGCACCGGTGATTTAACGGCAAAGTTTTCGCAGCTCGTTGGCCGTGAAGGCAAAGTAATTTTAGCTGATATTAATAGTTCAATGCTTAATGTTGGCCGTGATAAATTGCGCGACCGTGGTTTAGTTCAAAACATTGAATACGTACAAGCTAACGCACAGTACCTACCTTTTGAAGACAATACTTTTGATATTGTCACCATTGCTTTTGGCTTGCGTAATGTTACCGATAAAGACATGGCATTGCGTTCTATTTACCGAGTATTAAAGCCGGGTGGTCGCTTATTAGTATTAGAGTTTTCAAAACCTGAGCACGAACTCGTCAATAAGGCTTACGATTTCTATTCGTTCAACATATTGCCTAAAATAGGCGAACTTGTCGCTAAAGATGGTGACAGCTACCAATACCTTGCTGAGTCTATTCGTATGCACCCAGATCAAGAAACTTTAAAAAGTATGATGAATGATGCGGGTTTTGAACAAACCAGTTTTAAAAACTTAACCGGTGGCGTAGTTGCTCTTCATAAAGGCTATAAGTTTTAATCTGATGATGGAATCTTTACCTAAACCCCTGTTAAAAATAATGCCGCAACTCATGTTACAACAAGTGATGTGTTCAGCACTAGAAATCATCATTAATAAGGCATTATCATTAAATATCAACTCGAATGAACAACTTAATAACCTGGAACAAAAAACCTTAGCCGTAAAATTAGCTGAGCTTGGTTTTCCTCTGTGCTTTTCCATTAGTGATTGCAAAGTATTAGTGACAAAATTAATCGATCGCGCAGATTGCACAATTACCACTAGCATTAAAACCCTGCGAGAGCTAAAAAAAGAGCAACACCTTACCGAGCTTATCAAACAAGATAAATTAGATGTTGAAGGTGATATAAAAATCGCCCAATACTTTGCCAGTTTGGCAGAAACGATGGATATTGACTGGCAAACGGAGCTTGCCAAACATATTGGTGATGTTGCCACCCATAAATTGGTTCAGTTTAGTAAATTAGTTAAAGGCAAAATCGATTTTGCCAGTGAGCAAATACAGGCCGACGCAAGTGAGTATTTAGTTCACGAAAAACAATTAGTAGTAACTAAAAGCCAAATAAACCATTTTAACCAAGCGGTGACCGCAGTTAACATGCAAACTGAACAAGTAGAGAATCGTATCAATCAATTATTTGATAACTTAAGAATAAAAACCTAGTAAACATACCAAAGGATATCCATAAGCCGCATGCGCCTTTATCACATTATTAAAACATTTCTCCAATTTGGTTTAGATGAACTGTTACCTAAAAAGTCTCTACCTTGGTATGCCAAACTTGCCCGTATTTCTTTATTTTGGCTTGGTAATAAACATAAAGATAAACCACTAGCAATGCGTTTTCGGCTCGCCATTGAAACCCTTGGGCCAGTATTTATAAAATTTGGTCAGATGTTATCGACCAGACGTGATTTATTACCTGATGACTTTGCTAATGAATTGGCATTATTACAAGATCAAGTACAACCCTTTGATGGTCAACAAGCCAAAGACATCATTGTTGCCGCCATTGGCGAGCAAGCTTTTAAACAACATTTTTCGGACTTTGATTTAACCCCGCTTGCTTCAGCATCAATTGCTCAAGTTCATACGGCAACCTTATTGCATGACGGCCAAGAGCAAGATATCGTTATCAAGGTTTTACGACCTAAAATTTATAAAGTAATTATTGCCGATATTAGTATCATGTCCCGATTTGCTGGTGTCGTTGCCCGCTGGTTACCAGACGGTAAACGTTTACGACCTAAAGAAGTGGTAGAAGAGTACCGTAAAACCATTTTAGATGAGCTCGACTTAAACCGAGAAGCGGCTAATGCCATCCAGTTAAAACGCAATTTTGAACAAGGTAGCGAATACGATAAAGCGCTATATGTCCCTGAAATTTATAGTGAGTTTAGTCATAGTAATGTCTTAGTGATGGAGCGAATTTATGGCATTGGTGTGGGTGAAATAGAGACCTTAAACAGCCATAATGTCAATATGAAAGTGCTGGCTGAACGTGGTGTTGAAGTCTTTTTTACTCAAGTGTTTCGTGACAGCTTTTTCCATGCCGATATGCACCCGGGTAACGTTTTTGTCGATATCACCAATCCCGATGATCCGACATGGATAGCAATAGACTGTGGCATTGTTGGCACCCTTAACCGTGAAGATAAACGTTATTTAGCCGAAAACTTTGTCGCCTTTTTTAATCGTGACTATCGCAAAGTTGCCCAATTACACGTTGATTCTGGCTGGGTACCTCATGGCACCAGTGTTGATGAATTTGAATTCGCTATCCGTACGGTTTGTGAGCCCATATTTAATAAACCGCTGGCTGAAATTTCATTTGGTCAAGTTTTAGTCAACCTATTCAATACCGCCCGTCGCTTTAATATGGAAGTACAACCTCAACTGGTTTTATTGCAAAAAACCTTACTCTATATCGAAGGTTTAGGTCGCCAACTCTACCCTCAGCTCGACCTATGGCAAACGGCTAAACCCTTTTTAGAAGATTGGGTAAAAGAACAAATGGGCGTCAAAGCGGTATTCACGAAAATTAAAGAAAACTTGCCATTTTGGAATGAAAAATTACCAGAAATTCCTGACCTTGTTTACGATTACCTAAAAGCAGGAAAAGAAGCACAGCTTAATCAAAGTCAATTAATGGTACAACTTACCCAGCAACAGCAAAAGAATAATCAAAAATTAATATTTGGCGTGCTAGCCGCAGGCTTTATAATTGGCTCTGTTTTGTTATTTAATCAAGGCAATGAAACTTTAGCCGCGGCATGTTTTTCCGTTACCGTAATACTTGGGCTAAAAGGTATCAAATAACCTTTGTCGGTTAACTACTTTATCAGTATATTTCAAACAAACCGGAGATTTAGTTTAGCTATTATTGTAATATTGTTTGCTATTTGTTCATCGTATTGATTTATGAACAGGGAATTTATTAAACTCATATGGAATATCACTATGGCAAAAGCCTTCACTCTTATAACAAACCTTATTTTGATAGTGTTAATTCCTTTTTCTGCATTGGCAGAAAAAGAAGAATTTTCATCCACTCAAATTAAAAAATATAAAAATGGAATTTTTGAAGTTGTCACTTTAAAATTAAAAGACAATGTTGTTTATAAAGAAGATTTTCCTCATGATTTAATTCCTTTTCATATACGAAATGACAAACAACATAGTTTGGGTACATCATTTTTAATTAAAGATAATACCTTTGTTTCCGCCGCCCATGTGTTTAATATCGGTGAGTATTCTCTGCTTTCTGATAATTATGCGGTACGTGATAATAAAGGTAATGTATTTAAAATTATCAATGTTGAAAAATACTCAAACTACAGAGATTTGATCCAGTTTACAGTAGAAGGTGATACTTCAAAATATCATAAGTTTACTTTTGGACGGAATTATGAAGAAGGTGATGTTGTTTATGCTGCAGGCAATGCTTTAGGCGAGGGTGTGATATTTAGAAAAGGCTCGTTAACATCTTTCACCTATGAACCCATTGATGGAAAATGGAAGGACATTCGTTATTCTGCTGCTGCATCACCAGGTAATAGTGGAGGCCCTTTACTTAATTTAAATGGCGAAGTAGTGGGGATTGTTACTAAAAAATCGAGTAGTGAAAACCTAAATTATGCACTGCCAATTAGTGAGTTTATTAATTTTACCGATGAAAGTGCTGAATTTTTTAATAATCAAATGGCTGAAGTAGAGGCAACACAAAGATTAAGGTATTCATGGCGCTTTGAGACTGTATTGCCTAAAAATATTATGGATTTAAGAGCTGAAGCAGAAAAAAGCTTTTATCAGCGTTTTTATAAAGCTAGAAAAGAATTTGTCATTAAATTTGAAAATGATATTTTTCCAAATCAAAAAAATGTCAATAAGTATCTAAAAAATCAAGCAAATAATAATGTCCTTTCCACTATAGACATAAATGGTAATGGGGAGTGGCTATTATTTAATTCTGAAGATATTAGAAAAATTACCATTAGTAAAAATCGGACACTATATTATGGTGAGAATAATAAATTCATTGGTAATTATCAATTTACTTTAGATAAACCAGAAGATAAAAGTTTACTTGCATTTATCAAGGATAAAAAATTAATTTTAGATACCTTTCTTACCTCCATGCAATGGAAAAGAACAGTGGCTCAAACTCCTGTTTATATAACATCATATGGCAGGCCAAATTATGAAGAACAATACCAAGATAAATATGGCAGAGTTTGGCAAATGGCCACTTGGAATGATCAATACTCAGATAGAGCTGTGATGATTTATTGCTTGCCAACACCTTCAGGCATTGCATGTGATTTGATCGAAACATCAACTAGTTGGCTTGAGGTACAAAAAGAAGGCTATAAAGATAATTTACACCGAATTATGCTTTCATATTCTGCAAAACTCAAAGAATGGCAAGAGTTTGTTTCATTACCTCAAGATATGATCCCTAAATATTTACAAGGTTCTAAATTTACTATTTCAGAAAATAATGTTGAATTTACTGTCGGTGAGTTTTCAGGAAGTTTAGTTGACTTAAAGCTAACGGCTGATAGTAATCTTTATGTAGCTACTGAGATTGAACCGAGCAATATAGAAGAGCTAACGGTAGGAAGTATAAATTTCACCCCTAACTCCAATGAAGACGGCGTGTTTTACGTATCAAAGTACTTTAACCAAGGTGATAATGCTTCTGATAGCTACAATGATTTTTGGCAGAAGTTTACTAGCCTAAAATCACCTTACAATTTTGAAGTTATTAATGAAGGTAAATTAATTACTAAATATATGAACCTTGGAGCAAATAGTAAAATCCCGAAAGTGGCAGATGCTAAATCAAAAAAAATAGGTTATTTAGCAGGTTGTAAACTTGAGTCCGATGTTAAATTAGAGGTATTTAATCGCTCTTGTAATACTTTTATTAACGGACTTCATTAGTTGATATAAAACTGTTAATTAATGAAGGTTAGTTAGCAGTTAAAGTTTAAGCTCCATATATTCATGGCTGACTCCTCGGCCATATTTATTTTTCAACTTACCTATTTTTTTACTTTTCACCACAAAGCCCAATCGCTGATAAAGCACCTTAGCTCTAGGATTAGTTTCAGCAACATCCAAACAAACACTTGAGGTGTTTTTAGCTTTCTCTTGGGCAAGAAAGTGCTTTATTACCTGTTGACCTACGCCTTTACCTTGCTGACCATCACTTACCGCCAAGTTATGTAAACAAACGACATTTCTAGGTGGTGGCGTAACAATAGTTTCAAATCGCAAGCCCCTAAAGATCACTTTTACCGCTTTAATAAAGCCAAAAAATCCGAAGATTTGTTTGATAGCCATTACCGTATAAGCTAAGTTATTTTTGGAGGACCGCCTACCAACCAAAGCAACAATATGATTATTTTCAACCGCCACTTGATGATCTTTATAGCCAAATTCACCATCACCCTGACAAAAAGCGTAATGCAAAAAATCAACGGCTTGCTCTTGGTAATTAACCGAAAAGACATAACGATATGCCTCGGGCCCAGCACTATACATCAATGGAATAACTTCATTTACATCATCGGCTTGGCATGCTCTAAATTCAATAGTCATTTTTTACTTTCTCTTGGCTTAAACGCGAGTTGAACATTATTGGCAATATATTATACTAATGTGCAAATAGATTGAAAGTTTTACCCTTAATGGAATAATAGAAAATGCTGCTTAACCCTTTGAGATTTTTGCTACTAAGCAGCTTTAAAATAACCACTATGTTATTTTATCGATTTGAACAGCAATGGCTTTCAACTGAGGATAAATCTCAGTGGTCTGAGGTAAACTTGATTATATTTCTCAATCACACCAGCTTGTTTGAGCCGCTATTTATCCGTTTAGCGCCTTTTAGTTTTTTATGGCGAATGGCCAAAAACCTTGTTGTTCCCGGTGCAGATATTACGCTGGACAGGCCAATAGTAGGAAAATTATACCGAACATTAATCCCTGGTTGCATCCCTATCACCCGACAAAAGGATCAATCATGGGATAACTTTCTTAATCATGTTGGTAATGAAAAGGTCAATGCGATATTGCCAGAAGGGCGAATGAAACGCAGAAGTGGTTTAGATAAAACAGGCCAACCAATGGACGTAAGAGGTGGTGTGGTTGACATGTTGAACCGCTTAGATAAAGGCAAGATTCTTTTTGTTTATAGTGGTGGTCTACATCATATTCAAGCACCCGGTGACAAGTTCCCAAAGTTATTTAAAACTATTAAAGTCAACATGGAAATTGTCGACTTAGTTCGCTACAAACAACAATTTAGCGATGACGAATGTGAATTTAAAAAGCAAGTTATTAACGATATTAATCTGCGATTAGCTAACCGGATACCTAAATAGACTAATTTACTAACCCCATTGGGTTTTGACTACATAGAACTGCATCCTCAAATCTAAAACAATAATAACCTTTGAATGAACCAAAAACAGGCGGTGCAGCCAATAACATAAGCAGGAACTTGTTTTGACCAGTGTGGCAGTTGAGTAAATAGCTTTTTACTAAAAAAAATCATACTTAGTACGACAAATACAAAGGTTAATTGACCAAGTTCAACACCAATGTTAAAGGAGAATAATGCTATGAATATTTCATTTTCCGGTACGCCAATTTCACTCAAAGCACTGGCAAATCCCATGCCGTGTAATAAACCAAAAATGAAAGCAACCAACCAAGGGTATTGAGCGGTTAAACTTGGCTTGCCTCGATGGACAACAATAATCTCTTTTGCTAAAAATATAATGGATAAGGCAATCACCGCCTCAACTGGCGGCCCTGGAAAATATAACCAATCTAATGTTACTGCAGCCAATGTCAGGCTATGGGCTAGGGTAAAAAAGGTAATCGTCCAAAAGAGCTTTTTTCGACTAGCCACCAAAAGAATAAGTGCCAACACAAATAACAAGTGATCTATGCCAGCTAGAATATGTTCAAACCCTAAGCTTAGGTAACTAATAAATATATCGGAGCTTGAAAGCTCTTGGTTTGTTGCTACCGTGAAAGTAAAATCGTCAGTATTTAATATCTTGGTGATGGTGTTCGTTCTAGGATCTCGTGTCGGAATTCTTAAAATAACTTCATAGCTAGACCCTTCTAAGCCATCAATAGTTATCGTTAACCCTGACAGGTTATTTTCACGAGAGATCTGCCAAGATTGAATATATGAGCCATCAATAACTCGAGATCTTTTTGGCAGCTTTTCTTTGGTTAATGAATCAAAAATCACCTTGAGTTGAGGTAGTTGTCGATTCTTGATCGGGACTTTCCAAGTCACACTAAATTGATTATTAGTTAACGCCTGAATAGTCAGTGATGCCGGCCGAAAGTCATCTGAAAAAGTAAATGAGCTAAACAATAAACTGATTAACAGTAATAATTTTTTCACACCGAAGTCTCAACTACTTTAGGTAAGTGAATTTCAATATTGTAACGCCTCATTAATTCATCTTCGTAAACTTGTTTAAATATTTTCCTTTGTTCATATTGCCAATCGCTGGTGACATCTTCTTTTATGCTCAACAGTGGTTTTACCATGGGCGCAATTTTTTCTTTTATAAAAACCAGGTGTTTACCTAAGCCTGAATCGATTGGGTGTGACCAAGTATTAACGGCTAGTTCATCTAGCTCAACAATAAATAACTCGCCAAAGGTGTGTTCAATTTGTTGACTAGATTGATGTGATACTTGTTGAGGTAACATGCTCGGGTCAGCTCGAGGGGAGTTCCCCTGGGCAATCAACTGTTGTTGGGTTTTCAAGTGTTGTGTTAACTGCTTTTTACTGCGATCAATTGAAATATAAATTTGGGTGAAACTATAAGTCAGAGGGGTTTTATAACGGTCAATATTATCTTGATAGAAGCGGTTTAATTCATCCTTGTTTGGCTGTTGAATTGACGCCATTTCATCTAATAAATATTCCATTTTTTGACGTAACCGTCGTTCAATTATTTTATCACCTTGGTGTAAACCCAGTTCTCGAGCTTCCCTTAAATAGATTTCGTTTAAGGCAAAGCTTTCGATGGCGATATCTATTTCTTTAGCAACCGGCAAGCGACTCTTTACACTGAGAATTTCATTTGTTAATTGTTCAATTCGACCTTCACTGATAATAACGTTATAACTATCGATTTGGGTTGTATTTGTAGCGTCATAAATAAAAAAAATGATAAGTGAGATGATAAGAAAATGGATGAGCGGTTCTTTGATAAGTTTGTTTAGCATAACGTCCTTTACTATTATTTTTATATGCTGAAAGGGTGCTGTTAAGCACCCTTAATTTTAACTCAGTTTTACTCACTAAAAGTATGTAGAGCTACTTAGGCGAGTACCAAATAGGTGATGAATAAGCACGTTCTTGAGCAACTAATTCGGCTTCTTTAGGCACCTTTGCACCTAATCTGACTTTATCATAAAGCACCCAACGTGGAGTTGGGATTTCTAAAACACGGACATAATAGAAAGCCGATTCATTTTTATCAAAGTGAGGGTCTGTCCAAACCGTTGATAATTGTGAGTCACCGATGCTATTACTCCACGTAGCGGTTTCTAAATCTACGGTATTACCTACAGGAGTTTTAGCACGTCCGTCTTTGTCAATTTTACGACCATCTGAAACGGCAACATCGTAAATACGTTCGTGAAGTTTGCCTTTGCTGTCCATCCAGCCTTTAACAATTTGTACGCGGTCTAAGTTGCCACTTAAGGGATCTTTCATTGCTGAAATCATAAAGTTTGGCGCTTTATTTCCGGTAGACTTTTTCAAGTCGCCACCCATAGGTACACCTTTGTGATAGCCTATTTTTACCGCGTTACTCGCCAGCACATCAGCAGCTTTATAGTCCCAGCCGCCAAAAAACCTGACAGTCATTCTTGGCCCTGTGGTTGCGTACGTTTCTTTACGCTCCATAGCATCAAATAATGCGGTACGGGTATTTTCATGGGCCCAAATACCGGTATAACCAGAAGCAACTAGGGTATAGCCTTCAAAAGCGCCTAAGTCAGATTTAACAAAAGGATGGCTGATACGATCGGCACTTGGCTCAACACTTGGCGATTTGCCAAAAAAGTTTTCTTCCTCCGCGGTAACTAGTGATGTATGACTATCGGTGGCACCACCGACACCAAATTTATAGGGATTAACACCGAATTGTTTCTCAAGCAATAACCCTTGTTTAAGCGCTTCACGAGCGTATTCACCTTTATACATTTCTGGTTTTTTGAGCTCAGAAATATCTAAATTACCGACGTCCCAGTTTTCATAATCGGCAAATTCATCTTCAGGGGAAAGGTAAGGATGGGCTTCACCATCACCTTTTATTTGGGTAATCTCGTAATGTGGTTCCCACTTAGCGCGCTCTTCAACATATGTTTTATCAACTACGCCACCATGATAAGTTTTTTTCGTGGGAAACATCCAACCATTAGATAAATTGCCATTGTGAGCAAAGGCAAATGCTCTACCGCCAGTGTCTTTTTCATAAGCGGCTAGCCACTTATATAAAGATTTTGGATCAGTGCTGCCATGAGGGGCTAATGTGGTTGCGGGTTGAACTTTGAGCGCTTTATCAGCATTATCTCTAAAAATAACATTGCGATGAAGGTTGAAGCCTTTAGGCACTGAGGTCCATTCATAACCAATAAAGGCGGTAAATAAACCGGGTTCATTATGTTGCTCTGCCGCTTCAACAATCTCTTTCCATATCCCATTAAAAACCTTAGAGCCGGGGCTATAATCATCTAAAAATTCTTTTGGTAATGTTCCTTGAGAAAAATTTTGAATCAATTCAAAGGCAGCGGCGCCAGCTTCTTTACCGCCTTTTTGGAATGCTGCATTCCATTTTCTACCTAGATCTACAGCGAGAATATTGGGTTTGCCAACTTTAAGATCTGATGCCATACCCATTAAATCGGTATGGTCGGTAATTATCATCCAATCAAGTGGCCGCGATAATTTAACCGGTAAGCCCGTTGAAGAAGTGATTTCTTCTCCCTTAGCCAAACGATATGCCTCATCAAGTCCAACAGTATTACCAAACAAACCAGCATCTAGTGATAGGCCCGTATGTAAATGTGAGTCACCCCAGTATACGTTTATCGGCATAGTTGACGATGCATAAGGAGAGTAACTTTTATCGGCAGTGCTTTTTTTATCATTAGGTTCAGCAGTAACACCACTTGCCGTTAAGCCTAATTGAACAGCAATTAGCACTTTTGCTAACTTTCTAATATTCATACTGTTTCCTTGTTTTTAGTCGCTAAAAATCCACATTAAAACTAGATGAGTTATCAAAGACTAATGTAAATAATAGCTTTGTACAAATATTATGCTGATTTATTTGTAAGCATTGAGAATATTGACAGTATTTAGGATTAAGCTTTGATAGGATTGTACTTTTTGTTGCAACAAAAGAAGAAGTAACCACTGAGATAGATGAGTTAATGAACTCACAGTGGTTACCTGCTGTAATATATTTTTTGCTAAAAAGATAAAAAATTTATTTTTTATTTTTCTTTAACTGTTCTCGTAGACTGGCCATGCCTACTTTGGCAGATTGCTTTTTATGCTCATCAGTCTTTTTAACTTGGCCTACTTCCCAACTTAAATCATCTTGCGGTAATTCATGTAAAAATCGGCTGACTTCAGTGCGTGAAACCTCGCCAAATTGTCGGCGCTCTTTAGCATAGGTGAAAATTAGCTCTCGTTGAGCACGAGTAATACCTACATAGGCCAAACGACGTTCTTCTTCGATATTGCCTTCATCAATGCTGGTTTGATGCGGCAATAAACCCTCTTCCATACCAATCATAAAGACATAAGGAAATTCTAAGCCTTTGGATGCATGCAAGGTCATCAGTTGTACTTGATCGGCACCTTCTTCTTCTTCATTACGCTCCATCATGTCTCGCAGCGTTAAACGTGTAACAATTTGCGGAAGTGTCATCGGCTCTTCGTCATCAGCACCTTCAAGCATTTGTGTTACCCAACTAAACAGCTCAGTAACATTTTTCATGCGCATTTCAGCACCTTTTGCACTTGGGGTATTATCGTATAAATAATCTTCGTAGTTAATTTCACGGATCATTGATCTTAACACCGCCGCAGTATCGCCTCGTTCACATTGATCAGCCGTGCCAACTAACCAGTGAGTAAAACGCTGGACATTTTCCAAACCTCGGCCGGTTAAGTGCTGTTCAAGGCCTAGTTCAAAACTAGCTGCAAACATGCTAATTTGACGCATATTTGCGTAGTTACCAAGCTTCTCTAAAGTGGCTGGCCCTAATTCTCTGCGCGGAGTATTTACGATGCGTAAAAAGGCATTATCGTCATCAGGATTAACTAATACCCGTAAATAGGCCATTACATCTTTAATTTCTGCTCGCGAGAAAAACGAAGTACCCCCACTGATTCTGTAAGGAATACGGTTAAGCATTAAGGCTTTTTCTAATAACCTAGATTGATGATTACCGCGATACAATACCGCGTAGTTCTTAAATTGACTTTTGTTGATAAAGCGATGGCCAATCAGCTCCCCCACTAAACGTTCAATTTCATGTTCTTCATTTTTAGCTTGTAAAACTCGAAGTTTCACACCGTAGGGTAACTCACTAAAAAGTGCTTTGTCATAAACATGAGGGTTATTGGCAATAAGAATATTGGCACATTTTAGAATACGGCCACTTGAGCGGTAGTTTTGTTCTAACTTGATTAACTTTAAATTTGGATAGTCTTTACCTAATAGCACCAAGTTTTGTGGACGAGCACCACGCCATGAATAAATTGATTGGTCATCATCCCCAACTACGGTTAATCGACCCCGTTCACCGGTAATTAATTTAACTAATTCATATTGACTGGTATTGGTATCTTGGTATTCATCTACCAACATATAGCGAATTTTATTACGCCAACGGGTACGTACTTCTTCATAGTTTTTTAATAATAGCGTTGGTATAAGAATCAGATCATCAAAGTCGAGAGCATTATATGCTTTCATGTGCTTTTGATAACGGACATAAAATTCTGCATATAATGTCGAGTCGGCATCAGATGCCATTTTTATTACCGCATCGGGCAGTAATAAATCATTTTTCCAGTTAGAAATCATGCTTTGCAGTTTGCTTAACAAATCTTTGTCACCTTCAAGCTCATCTATGGTGAGATCTTTCAATAGTGCTAAAGTATCTTGATCATCAAACAGGGTAAAGCCAGGTTTATAACCCAAAATTTTAATTTCTCTGCGAACAATATCTAAACCAAGGGAGTGAAACGTAGAAACCGTTAGCCCACGAGTTAAGTCTTTACCCATCATTCTTTTTATTCGTTCTTTTAACTCTCTCGCTGCTTTATTGGTAAAGGTTACCGCAGCAATATTGCGAGCCTTGTAGTCACATTTTTCAATTAAATAGGCAACCTTCTGACAAATAACCCCTGTTTTACCACTGCCAGCACCTGCTAATACCAAGCAAGGCCCACTGATGTATTTTACTGCTTCATTTTGTCCGGGGTTAAGTTTCATTATTAGTCTTCATTGATGAATCGGTGACAATTTTAAGATTGGGGATTTTACCTGTTTTTAATCATTGGCAAAATAGTTAATTGCCTTACAATAGAGAGATTAGGGTAAAATAGATAAAATAATGAGAAAATGATGATTAATGCCAAAAAAATTGAAGAAATTGCCAAACAAGTCACCGATGCTATTCCACCCAGTTTGAAAAACCTTGCCAACGATTTAGAAGAGAAAACTAAAACGGTATTACAACGAAAATTATCTCAACTTGATGTCGTTAGTCGTGAAGAGTTTGATGTGCAAACCCAAGTATTGATTAAAACGCGAGAAAAAATTGCTGAGCTTGAGGCGAAAATGGCAGAATTAGAAGCTATCGTTAGGTCCGCTGAATAAACAATGCGCTTCGGCCGTGTTGATCTTTCATCTTCATTGCTGAAATGTCCGACAACACGGCGACAAACTTTTACTCCGTCAATTATTGGTTACAACTTATAAAATTTTCTCTCTAAAACAAAACCCATAATGCCAGCACTCATTAGTAATACACCAAAAAGTTGTAACCATGCATTAATTGGTTGAGGAATTTCAACTTCTCGGTCTATGTAATATTCCCTTAATCCACCTTCAACTTCGAGACTAAAGCGCTGACCTCGATGATTAGGACTTAAATATATAACATCATCTCGGCGTTTTGCCATTTCAATTCCTTTTATGATGCTTACTTTGTGAGAATCCTTTTGAGTCCTGTCTAATAAATCACGCCATTGATGAAATATATTTTTTGGTTCCCCTTTTAAAACAATGCCTCGGGATTCATATTGATAAAACCTTTCTGTAAATATTAATTTGCTTGCGCCTGTATAAAACAATGTTATTGCTATCACAATTAAAAAACTGCAAACATACAAATATTGACGCTGATTAATAACGCTAACCTGATGTTGTTGTTTAAACCAAGCATCAATCATTGGTATTTGAATTAATTGTTTTTTAGACTCACTTAAAGTAAACATTTTCAGAAACTGTTCTAAGTTTAGGTTAAATGCCGTTAATATTTTTTGAAATATTTCATTTGATGGTATCGATTTATCGTTTTCAAGTTTTGATAAATACGATTGCTCTATACCCACTAAAGCCGACAACTCTGGCTGACTTAACTCGCGTTCTTGACGCAGTTTTTTTAATTGTTCACCTAAGGTCATACTGATATTCCTTACTGTTTATTTATATTTTAATAAGTATTTTGCTGTCGACGGCAAAGGCTATTCTTAGGTATTCATGCAGAAATATAAAGGTGAATATAACTGAATATTGAAGAATATGAAGGAAAACATGGCAAGAGGCAGATGACTACGTCCTCGAATGATTAACTCGAGGACGATAACATTGTTGTTTATTGGCTTACTTACGTGGTAGCAAGACGCATGGGTTGTAGTTGTTTATACGTTAAACTGCGCCACAGCCATTCAAGAGGACCAAACTGATAGCGTTTTAACCACCATGTAGAAAGAAACAGTTGGCAAATAATAATTACAAATACAATAAGCATTTGTGGTGCTCGAGATATTTGTCCAAACATACCGCCAGCATAACCATAAAAGATGCTAGTTAAGATCACGGAATGGGTAATGTAGTTAGTTAATGCCATTCGTCCTAAAGGAGCAAATATATTAAGCCGTTTAGCCCACTTAGCTGAGCCCAATAAACTAACAACTAAACCTAAATACCCTGCAGCAGTAACATATTGACCAATGAAAAATAAGGTATTACCTGTAGCAAGTAACATCATCACATTTTCTGCGGCCGGATGCTGGGTAATTAATAGTCCTCCGACAGTAAAGGACAACCCCAATCCTAACCCTATCCATGCCATAGGTTTAAATAATACTTTATGTTGCTGATGGTTTTTTAATACCCCACTTGAGATAAACCAATAACCTAATAAAAATATAGGTAAATACATAGTTAGCGCAAACACAGGCGATAACATCAACATAAAACCAGCAAAACCAATACGATATTCAGTAGCTTGCCAATACGAACCTTCAGTGAATGCGGTAATTTCTTCTTTCTCGTCTTTAGAAAATTCTTGTCTGCCTTCAACAATGTCATTTACTTGTTGAGCAATTATCTCTTCATCTAGTTGCTGTTCAGTTTTAACTTCATCCTCAGCTTCAGCTATTTGTTCTGTAGCCATTTCAGCAACTTCACCTGAACTTGAATTAAAGCTATCTGTCTCGGCTTCTCTTTCTGTTAGCAAACTAGCATCTGGGTTCTGTGAATATTCTGAATTTTCTACTTCAGTCATTCTTTGATCAACTAAAACGGCAATATGCTGTTCTTGCTGCCAAATTTCAGTTAACGATTGACGATCCACGGCAACACCAAAACCAAATCCGGCTATAACCGATAATAATGTCGGCACGGCTAACCAAACTAGCCCAATTTTTAAAAATGACCGAGGATTGTCGTATTTTTGAAAACGTGGACGTTTTAATAAAAATATCCATCCTAATAACAGCAAACCAGCAAATGCATAATCATGTAAAATATCGCCGCCCCATAAAAAGAACATATGGAACAAACCAAAAGCATACAAAACAACCATACGCCTGACAAACCAAGCACCAAAAGGACGACCCGCGTCCTTTGCCCGAATTAACATCACCGCAAAGCCCATTCCAAAGAGCAAAGCAAAAATTTTATAAAACTTACCTTCAATAAAGCACCGCACTAACCAACCAGCAGCATGATCAAGCCCCGTTAAATCAGGATCAAAACTGCCTAGAGTAGACATGCTACGGCCAAACCATTCGATATTCATTAATAAAATACCAACTAATGCAAGGCCACGGAGAATATCCATGGCATTGATGCGATTATTTGTTGATAGTGGTATTAACTGGGGGGAATTATTATTTTCAGAGTCTTCAGGGGGAGAGGTTGTCATGTCAATCCGTTGTTTATTTTATTATTATTTAAACCTACCGCCTAGAATATCGAAACTTTCAGCGATATTCTAGACTAAATTGTAAACAGATGTTTAGCAGCAATAATAAAGTTACTTCTCTTTCATATTCCACAAAATCCCTTGGTCACTGCCCATGACAGTCGTTGGCAACTGCCCATTCCATTGTTGAGCTTTGACATATTCAACTAACATTTGATTGTTTTTTATTGCCGATGATTTCTTTTCCATCGCTTCAGCTTCAGCAAGGCCTATAACTCTAATAGCTTCAGCCTGAGCTACTGCTTCAATAGTAATGGCATAAGCAGAGCCATCAGCTCGGGCTTTCTCAGCATCACGTTTTGCCTCGGCGGTATTAACTTCACGTTGAGCTTCTAGTTTTTGGCGCTCTAAACGATGTTTTTCAGCTGCTGCTAAATTTTTCTCTGTTTGTTTAGTCTCAATACTTTGCAAATATTTAGCAGGTAAGATTAAATTTTCAATTTGAACACTGTCTAATTTTACTGGAAAATCAATCATGGCACTAGCTAGTGTTTCTTCAATCTTTTGAATGACTTGGCCTCGATTCTGGATAATTTGTTCTGCTTTAAAGCGTGCTAAGGCATCTTTTGCCGCAGAGCGAAGACGAGGGTCGAGAATGCGATTTTCAAATTGATCTAAGCCACCATAGTTTTTATATAACTCAAAAGCTTCTGAGCGAATAACCGTCCAGTTAACTGAAACTTCCACTTGAACTGGCATTTGCTCATAGGTTGACGCTTTTAATGCTTCAGAGTTTTTTCGAGTACGGATTTCTAATTCTGTTACTGAGTCAGCAAAAGGAATTTTATAATGTAAGCCGGGATTAACTTGAGTAGTGGCTTCGCCAAAACGTTTGACAATACCAACATGACCTTCATCTATGGTGTAAAGTGCTGACCAGGCGAGCCCAACAACGATAACTGCTGAACCTATTTTTAACATGTGTTTACCGAGGTTGGCAGGGTCTATTTCAACTGATTTTTTTGATAAGTTATTTGATAGCATCTTGTTTCCTTTGATGTGCTTTGTTTTTTTATTAGATTGCGCCCTGTGACATATTATGTCAAGTGGAATTTACTGCTATAAAAATAACTGAAATGAAAGTATGAAAAAATAGGTAAAAAAAAGATAGCTAGGTCAGTTAGCTATCTTTTATCGATTCACTATTTTCTGGTTAAAAATTAAATAACTCTAGAAAAACGTTGTTGATTAATATGCTGCTTCATATAAGCGTCGAAGCTCATGCAAATAATTCGAATTAATAATCTTGCCTTTTGCTCAACACGAATAAAGTTTTTACTATTTTCCACTAATTCATCTTCGATGAAGGTAGTTAATAGCGGTAAATCATCGATAAAGTATTGATCGAAGTCGATATTATACTTTTTGTTAATGTCGTTTTTGTTTACAGACAAATTACACATTAATTCACGAATAACTTCACCGCGAATAACATCATCTTGTGACAAACTGACGCCTTTTTCTTGGACATTCTCTTTGCTTTCAATTGCTTGGTAATAAGTTTTAAGATCTTTAACATTTTGGCTAAATGAGGTACCAATATTGCTGATAGAAGATACACCTAATCCTAATAAATCACATCCACCTTTAGTGGTATAACCTTGGAAGTTACGGTGCAAAGTACCCTCTTTTTGCGCAATCGATAATTCATCATCAGGTTTGGCAAAGTGATCCATGCCAATGAAGTCATAACCAAAAGCACACAGCTTTTCGATGGCAAGTTTCATTAAGGCGAACTTCTGCTGCACATTAGGTAACCATTCATCGCGTAATTTACGTTGCGCGGCAAAGCGACTAGGTAAATGCGCATAGCTAAATAGTGAAATACGATCAACATCCCATTGATGGGCTATGTTCAATGTTTTTGTAAAAGTTTCGATAGTTTGATGAGGTAAACCATAAATTAAATCAATATTGATCGACTTAAAGCCGACGTTTTTTGCATGACCAATAAAGTTACCAATAAATTCGGTTGATTGTACACGATTAATGGTTTCTTGCACTTTTCTATCAATGTCTTGAACACCAATACTGATCCGGTTAAAACCTAAGTCAAAAAGGTGATCAGCTAAGTTCATTTCAATTTCACGGGGGTCTATTTCAATGCTCATTTCAACGTGATCAGCAAAAGTGAATTTTTCTTTTAATAGCGAAACTAATTTAGTGATTTGTTTATGAGTTAAAAAGCTTGGGGTACCACCGCCCCAATGTAATTGTTTGACGGTGTAGTCGGTAAAAAATTCTGCTCGTGAGCTTATTTCTTGTGCTAAATATTCTAAATAGGTATCGGCTTTGTCACGATGGCGAGTGATAACTTTATTACAACCACAGTAATAACAAAGACTATGACAAAAAGGAATATGCACATATAAAGACAATTCGCGATTAGGAGAGTCTTCTACCGCTTGAATAAAATCTTGCTCAGAGAATTCATCATGAAACTCTAAGGCTGTCGGATACGATGTATACCTTGGCCCACTGGTATTATATTTTGATAATAATTGAGGGTCGAAAAATTTATTAGCTTTCATTGTTAGTTACCAAATAAGCAGTTACTTATATTCTGCTCAATAGTTTATCAACAAAGGAATTATGGGTATTGATCAAGCGCAAAGTTATAAAACTATTTAGCACTTAATCGATCTTTTATACTGCTAAGGTGCTAATACGCTCAGTAGCATATTGATGTAATAGTTCGAGATCGGTCACTATTTTAGTATGTAACTCAGCTTCTGCTTTTATTCGTTGTAGGTCTTCTTTCATTCGTGCTTTTTTAGCAAGTTCTTTGCGTGAATCAAGTATGCTTAACTCTTTGATTCGGTTATAAAGCTCGAAGATTGAAGGAAATTGTTGTGAGAGTTCTTTGCTTGTTTTTAACGAATCTAATAATACACTTATACGCCAACAGCCTTCTGAGAAGTCACATTGCTCTTCTTTCATTGCACGTACAATGATAACTACTGAGTCGAGTATTTTTTTATCGTGAACTTTTAAAGCGAGTTGATGAGCATCATCCGCCCGCTTTTTCTGTACCGTTTGAGCTTTTAATTGCCTTAATAACTTTCCGGCATAAAATGCAAGGGAAGCAACTACAACAACAGCGGTAATAATAGCGTAGAGCCAAAAATCAGTCATTCAATGATAACCTTTAGACATTAAGCAATACGCTTATTCAAACTTTGATAAATCACTGTTATTAAATTTATCCCATAAATCGTCTTCTGATGAGTTTGATTGAGCAGACTCTTCTTCTTCATTTTCATCTTCATCTTCGTCTTCGAGACCTAATGCTTCACGAATACTTTGATGTTTATCCATTTGTGCATTAAAAAAATTAACGTCTTCTTCACTAATTTCGACATCATCATCTTGTTTAGCCAAAATGCTAAGCAGGCGCTCATCTTGTTCAATCGATTCTAACTCTTTCATTAAAACATCAGTATCAACAACATGCTCTGGCTCAATGGTACGAATAGGAGCTACTGATGGTAATGTTGGTTTAGCTTTAAGATTCGTTTGAGCTTTAGTTGCTTTAGTTGCTTTAGTTGCTTTAGCGCTAGCTTGACCTAAGTCGATAGGGGTTTTATTACCGATACGAGGATCTTTTTTCTCGGTTGATTGTTTGCTAATTACTATTGGCTTTGCTTCATTGCGGCGATTACCCGCTGGTTTGCCTTTTATTTTTTTTAATCGCTTTTCAACAGGGACAATGTCTGATTTTGTCGTGTCTTTTTTTACACCACTTGAGCCAACACCAGGTTTTCTTGATTTTTTTGAACGAGACATAGAGATTTTGATCGATTAATAAAACATTAATCCTATTTTACGTTATTCATGCAGCAGATTACAGTATTAGATAAAAATGAGCTGACAGTTCTTTATATCTAGGTAACTGCTGATAAATACTCTACTGCCTGAATCATTTCAGCTGCCAGCACCACGACATTACTTACAAGGATGTAAGTACATATGATTTGTCTGGAACTAAAATCATGATGACTTACCTTTAGAGATAGTCCTTCGGCTCGTGCATCCTGCTTCGCCCTACCTGCTGCATCCATGCATTCGTGATATCGTCGCTCTTTGCCATTTCGGTAATTGCTCCTCGATAACTGCTCCTGCGTTATTCTACTTGTGTGCATCCATGCACTTA
>JALJPB010000120.1 GCA_022969175.1 Colwellia sp.
ATAATTGGCAAACAAATTAGCAAAGCCAATGCTCTTTTTTTAGTTAGAGCGGGAATTTATCAAATACGAGAAGCGGTTAATATAAAAAAACAAAACCTTAATATCTTAACTTTTGATGATCTTATCAGTACCTTGGCTAGCTGCCTATTAGCCGATGCTACTGAAGGAAATAATGAGCTGGGCTCTGAGCAGCAATCAAAATTAGCCGCAACTTTGCTTGAACAATATCCCGTGGCATTAGTGGATGAGTTTCAAGATACCGATCCGCAACAATTCTCTATTTTAAAATCTATTTACTTTCAAGAACAGCAATTGAATAAAGTCCAACCAACCCTTTATATGATAGGGGATCCTAAACAGGCTATTTATGGTTTTCGTGGTGGCGATGTTTTTGCATATTTAGCGGCAAGAAATAACTGTGATTATCAATGGTTGATGGATACTAATTGGCGCTCAACGCCTTCAATGGTTACTGGTTATAACCGGCTTTTTTATGGAAACAGCTTAACCGAAGATGCCACAGATGTGTTTGGTTATAACATTCCATACCTACCAGTAAAAGCAGGTAAGCAAGATGAAACACATAATAATAACCAAGTCGATAAAAGTAACGAGTCAAATAAGGCACTGCAATTTGTTCATTTTAATGACATAAGCGAGTCGGCTAAAGGTAAAGTAAAACAAACTTTTAGAGCGGTAATGGCAAATTGGTGTGCTGATGAAATTGTTCGACTTTTTAATGCAGACGTTGATCTAAAAGCACAAGATATTGCAATTTTAGTTAGAGATGGCGGGGAAGCTAAAGCGATTAAAGAAGCATTACATCAACATGATCTTGCCTCAGTATTTTTAAGTAATAGAGCTAATTTATTACACAGTCATGAAACCAAGCAATTATTGGCGTTACTCAAAGGTATTTTATTTGTCGAAAACGAACGATGGTATACCGCAGCTCTTGCTTGTGGCTTATTAGGATTCACGCCAATAAAGCTTTATCAATTACAGTGTAATGAGCTTGAGTGGCAAAACTTAAAGTTTAGTTTTATCGCTTTTAGGGATGAATGGCTCAATAAAGGCTTTATTTCAATGGCCTTAAAGTTAATGCATCAACACTTTCATATCGGTGAGAAAGATCAAGACCGAGTGCTAACTAATTTATTGCATTTATTTGAATTGTTACAATCAGCAAGTAGCCGTCACCGCCAACCTCAAGAGCTCTTGTATTGGTTTGAACAACAAATAACCGCTCAAAATCCAGAAACAGAAGCTGAATTACGCTTAGAAAGTGATGATGATTTAATTCGAATTGTCACGCAACATGGCGCTAAAGGTCTAGAGTACCCGATAGTTTTTGTTCCATTTGTTACTCGTTATAAAGACCCTTTGCGCTTTGGTAATCGAGCCATTAATTTTATTCAATACCATAGTGAAGTGTTAACTGAAACAGATAATCCAAGTAGAGAATTAGTTTTGAGTCTCGATGGCTCTACAAGTGCTAAACAAGCCATGGCTGATGAAGCTTATGCTGAAAGTATTAGACTACTGTATGTTGCGGTAACCAGAGCAGAAAAACGCTGTTATTTATTGACAACAGACTTTGAAAAAAGCCATCAATCTCCCTTAGGGTTAACGCTTAAATGGCAAAAGGATCAGGATATACTCAGTCATCTACAAGAATTAAGTGCCGATAACCCTGAATCTATTGGTGTGCTTAGTGTTGATTACGATGATTTAGCTGTTGAATCGTTCGAAACAATAAACAAAACAATGGTAGCAGTGCAAAAGCTGCCAGAAATTGCCCGTTTTCATGGGCACATTGAACGAGATTGGTGGTTAAGTTCATTTTCAGCATTAAGTAAAAACCTACGGCATGGTGGGGTATCTACGCCTGATCGCGACAATGAAAAATCTAAAAATGACCCACAAGAACAAGCATTAGCCAGTAACCTTTTACGCTTTACCCTTACTAAAGGTGCTCATACCGGTAATTTATTACATGATATTTTGGAGCATACCGACTTTCAACAAACTAATTGGCAGACCAGTTTTAAATTGCCTTTGATCAAGTACGGAGAACTTACCCAAGGTTTTACCGAAGATGATTTACAAATTTGGTTAACACAAGTATTGCACTCACCGCTAAAAGAAGCTGATTGTGTTTTAGCAGATTTGAAAATGGAGAATACCTTAAGAGAAAGCGAATTTTATTTTCCTATGGCGTCAGCAAGTAGCTTACAACTATCGAACATGTTAACTAAACATCGCCGCAGTGGTTCTTTATCAACAAACGGTATACAAAATGTATGTTTACCTAGTTATCAATCGCTTAAAGGAATGATGCATGGCTTTATCGATTTAATATTTGAACACCAAGGGAAATTCTTTGTATGTGATTATAAATCGAGTCATTTAGGTGATCAGTTTGATCAGTATAATGAGGTTAACTTAAAGGAGAATATTGAGAAAAATCATTATGATTTGCAATATCTTATCTATTGTTTAGCGCTACATCGCCATTTAAAACATTCATTAGAGGATTATGATCCGCAAATTCATTTTGGCGGCATATATTATTTCTACTTACGTGGCATGACAGATGAATTATCTCATCAGGGAAGAGGGGTATATTATCGAAAAATCACCGTTGAAGAGCTAGAGCAACTCGATGCTATTTTTATGGGCGAGAACGTAAGTGCTTTAGAGCGAGCAAGTGGAGAAGGTTATGAGTAATCAATCAGTTACCCTACAGTATGCCAGCGAGTGGATTTATTCTAGCTTTAATCAAGCACAAAGGAATATCGCAGAAATTACAGCCATTGATTACTTTTTTGCTAAAGAAATGTGTGATGCTCTTTTTCAAAATCAAACAAAAATTGACTCTGAAGAAACAGGCGTTATTTTTCATGTATTGCTTTGTTTGAGTCAAAGCGTGAGAAATGGTCACAGCTGTTTACCCTTAAACAGTATTTCTGGGCAAAGAGTCGGCTTTCATAGTGATGAATTGGGCTTAGTGACTCATCATGGTTTTAATATACCATCCGTTGATATCATGTCTGAGTATTTAGACAAGCAGGCTATCAGCAAAGACGATAAAAACTTAATTGTTTATCAGCGAGGTGTTTTGTATTTACGTCGGTATTATGAATTTGAAACCGAGTTAGCTACTTATATCCAAGGAAAATTAATCAGGTGTGATTTAAGTCTTTTACATCAAGAAAAAATAAAAAAGTGCATACAGACGTTATTTCCACAGCAAGATGAACTCGAAATTGATTGGCAAAAAATTGCAGTTGCGAATGCTATTAATAAAAATTTCAGTATTATTGCTGGTGGCCCAGGCACAGGTAAAACCTATACTGTGATTAAATTACTCGCGGCATTATTAATGTTGGAAAGTAATTCTTCTGAGGATAGTTCACCTGATTATATACCTAAAGCAGATATAACCCCATTGCGTATAGCTTTGGTTGCCCCTACAGGAAAAGCAGCACAACGTTTATCTGAGTCTATTATTAAGGCTGTTGATGGCTTTAATGGAAAAATAGCGAGTAATATATTGGCAGCTATTCCCTCTGATGCTCAAACATTACATAGATTGTTAGGGGTAATCCCCAACAGTCCAAACTTTAAACACCATCAAGATAATCTATTATCTGTTGATGTTTTACTTATTGATGAAGTATCAATGGTAGATTTAGCATTAATGACCCGGGTATTTCGTGCACTACCTCAGCATACCAAAGTAATAATGTTAGGTGATGCTGACCAGTTACCATCTGTTTCTGTTGGCAGCGTATTAGCTGATATAGCCCCAAGGCCACATCTAGGGTACAGCCCCGATAGCATTAGTTATTTGACTAAGATAACGAATGATGATTTTGTCAATAAAAGTGAATTTAAAACACTGTTCAAGTCAGTCAGCAGAGGAAATAAAATCCCCAAACACTTTGCTGATCACTTAGTGTTTTTAACTAAAAGCAGGCGATTTGATGGCGACGGGGGGATAGGTCTATTAGCTAAAAGTGTTATCGCTGGTCAAAGTGATATGAGTTGGAAATTGTTAAACTCACAGCCTCAAACTAATGATGGAAATGGAAAAAAAGAGCTGACTTTACTCAGTATAGATATTGACAGTTGGCTGCCCAATTTAGTGAAACAGTATTTTGAACAGATGTTCACTTGTAATGATGTAAACGAAGCTTTTTTGCTATTAGCCAAATTTCGATTGTTATGCGCTACCCGACAAGGAGAGTTTGGTGTTGAAAGCCTTAACGATAAAGTGAAGTTATTATTAATGGCGAAAGGATTAATCCATAATACCGATACTCTTTATCAAGCCCAACCGATTATGATAAGTGAGAACGACTATCGTCTGGGCTTGTATAATGGCGATATAGGTGTTTTATGGCGCAATGGCTCAGGGCATCTAATGGCGGTATTTGAAACAAGCACCGACGAACTAAAATGGATTATGCCATCAAGACTACCAACATTTACTACTGTCTATGCAATGACCATTCATAAAACCCAAGGCAGTGAGTTTGATCATGTATTGATGGTGCTGCCTAAACAAAGTAATAACAAATTATTATCTAGAGAGCTTTTATATACCGGGATTACTAGAGCTAAGTCATATTTGAGTATTGCAACTACATTTAGCGTATGGCAACAAGGTGTTGAAGGACAAGTTAAACGCTTTTCAGGGTTGAAAATCAGTTAATAATACCCAATAACAATACTTTGGAAGATAATAAATTCGTAGAATTGATTAGAGTGATTGATGCAGTTAATAGAAATTAGTAAACCCCTTTATCGAAAAAGGTTAAATATTGTAATTGTCAGTTTTATTACAGCGTTTTTATTTTTATCATTAGGATTAGGCAGTTTGATTATCAGTTTTTTTGGTGATCTACTTATTGAAAATGCTGCAGGTGAAATGGAATTAAATAACTTTCGCTATAATTTATTAGGTGTGCTTTTGGCTCTATTAGCATGCGCTGCGGTATTACATCAAATTAAAAACAAACCTTTTTTTAAGGAAATTTATTATGTTTGGAGTTTAAAACAACTGCATAATAAAATTTATCGTAAGGTTAAAAAAATCAAATTATCGGCTAAAAATGAAGATGTGAATGCACTGATAATACTTAACTTTTATTACCATAGCCGTAAACAAGTGTATTTACTTGATGATAATACATTAACTATTCCCGAACTTGAAAAAGACATTCGACAATTAGATGAAGTAGCAGACTGCTTAAATTTAACAATCAGCTTGTCGCAATTTGACCAAAGTTTGCTAGCATCATATTAAATTGTATTGCTTCAATTCAGAAATACTCAACACACAGAGGATGTAGAAATGATAGGTTATGTGACATTAGGTACAAATGATATAGACAAATCAGCAGCATTTTATGATGCTTTATTTACGACAATTGGTGCCGGGCGTTTTATTGAAAATGAGCAATTCATTGCATGGACTACAGGGATGGATCAACCCGGAATATCTATAACTAAACCGTTTGACGGTCAACCAGCTACGGTAGGAAATGGTGTGATGGTTGCAATTATGCTTGATTCAACGGAAAAGGTTGATGCCTTTTATAAAAAAGCAATAGAGTTAGGAGCTACGGATGAAGGAAAGCCAGGACCTAGAGGTGAAATGACGGGGTTTTATGCTGGTTATTTTCGTGATCTTGATGGTAATAAACTCAATGCGTTTCATATGGAAATGCCTTCAAGTTAATTAGTTTTTTCTACTTTAAAAGCTTCCCCAAGAGGCTTTTTTTATGTGCTGAAATTTTAAAGGGTGGTATCTATTAATATACTTAAGAGAGATCAATGCAGGCCTATATAGCTTTATTACGTGGTATTAATGTCAGTGGGCAAAAGAAAATTAAAATGGCTGACTTGAAGGTGTTATTTCAACATTTAGGTTTTAGTGAAATACAAACTTATATTCAAAGTGGTAACGTTGTTTTTTATGCTGATCAAGAAGACAAACATTTGTTGGCAGATCACATTAAAACAGCGATACAAAAACACTATGGATTTGATGTACCCGTGACAGTATTAAGCAGGAATGAATTTTTTTCTGTCCATAATAACATTCCGTTAGGAAATTTTAATGTTGATGATATAAACGAAAATGGCACTAAAATTTATATTAGCTTTTTATCTAGTAAGCCAGAAAATGATATGATAAATAAACTGTTATCTTATGTTGTGTCACCAGAAAAACTTATTATTGAAGATAAATTTGCTTATTTGTACTGCCCAAATGGTTATGGTAAAAGTAAATTATCTAATAACTTTATTGAAAATAAACTAAAAGTATCAGCTACCACCAGAAACTGGAAGACGGTGGTTAAAATACACGAAATGATGAATATGAAAGAACCTGTTTAAGTTGTAGGAGTATTATGAAAAAATTAAAACATGAAGCTGAATTATTGAAAAAAGCAATTATGATCGGCGAAAAATATGCCATCAATAGAGGCTATAAAAGTTTTTCTTCAACAAATGCTGCAAAAGACAAAGTTGAGAGTTTATACCGGTTATTAGTTAATGATAAATTAATTCAACCGTTAGCTGTTGATGCTGAAGACCAACCAAATATGAAGCATAAGCTAGCACTGTGGATTGCTAAACAGTTACCCGCAGGGCACCCTTTACTAAAGTAAGGCCTATAGGTTCAATGATCCCTAACTCTCTTAGGTAGGGATCTTTAAATTACCAGATTTTTCTATCAACAAACTCTTTAGCTTGATGTTTTTCATGGGTTTGATTGTATGCTTTAATTTTACTATTTTTACCTAAAAGTATTTTTAATTGATAAAAAGACTCTCTGGCTAAGGCAAAACCTGAACTACCAATCCAACTATTATTATAAAGCTTTTTAGTTGCTGCAACACTATCAGGGGATTGTTGACAGAGTATTTTCGCCATCTCAATAGCTTTTTTCATCGGTTGCTCAACTACATGACTGACCAGACCAATCTCTAAAGCTTTATCACCATTAATAATTTCACCAGTCATTGCTAGTTCTTTAGCAATATCTTGTCTAATTAACCGCCTTAAAGCGAGTGTTCCACCCATATCAGGAATAAGTCCCCATCTGGCTTCCATAATTGCTATAGAAGCATCAGGAGCTGCAATTCTAAAATCACCACCAAGTGCAATTTGTAGTCCTCCGCCCCAGCAACGACCTTCAATAACCATGATCACAGGTACTGGGATTTGTTGCCAGCCAGTTGAGACAATTTGTGCTAGATTAGAGCGCCATGGATGCCATTTGAATAATAGCTTTACCGGTGCTGTCGCCGATTTCATAACGGACTTTACATCTAAACCCGTACAAAAGTCGTCACCGTTACCTGAAACTATAACAGCTCGAATATGTCTGTTATTTTTAAGTACATTAATGGTTGTTTTTATTTGATTAAACATTGTTATGTTTAATGCATTGTGTTTATTTTCACGATTAAAACGAACATAGGCAATATTATTTTCGATTGTTAAATCAACTAATAAACTATCATCAGGGCTAGGCATATTTGTTTTATTATGTTTTAGTGGTTAGACCAGTAAGGTTATCTCAAGAGTTTCAACTTGTCTAATCTTATATTTGCCTATGAATGTTTAGGTTTTTTCATCTTTTTTCTTATTAGTTTGTGGACAACTAGCAATAACTTCATCTACTCCATTATTATCTGGTTGCACTAACTTGATATCGAACTGCCAAAGGTAATGTAAGTGCTTTAATACTTCATCTGTTGAGTCCCCTAAAGGTATTCCTTGGTGTGGAGTATGTCTTAATGTTAGCGATCTATCACCGGCTATATTGGCATCTATTACTTGAATATTAACTTCTAAATTACTTAAATTGTATTGATTTGAAAGGCTCTCTCTTATTTTTTTATAACCTTTTTCATTATGAATTGCGGCTATTTCAACATAGTCATTGTGTTCATCGTCATGAATATGGAAAAGTTTGAAATCTCTCATTAATTTTGGTGAAAGGTATTGGCTAATAAAACTTTCGTCCTTAAAATTTTCCATAGCAAAATGTAGTGTGTCTAACCAATTACTGCCTGCAATTTCTGGAAACCAGAGCTTATCTTCGTCGGTAGGGTGTTCACAGATCCGTCTGATATCTATAAACATATTAAATCCTAGGGCATAAGGGTTAATACCAGAATAATAAGGGCTATTATAGTCGGGCTGTGCAACTACACTGGTATGACTATGTAAAAATTCAAGCATAAATTTTTCAGTGACTAGTCCTTCATCAAACAAATGATTGATAATGGTGTAATGCCAAAAGCAGGCCCAACCTTCATTCATAACTTGAGTTTGTTTTTGTGGGTAAAAGTATTGTGATGTTTTGCGCACTATTCTGACAATTTCTCTTTGCCAAGGTTTGAGTAAAGGTGCATTTTTTTCAATGAAATATAAGATATTTTCTTGTGGCTCACTAGGAAATGAAGCCGATGTATCTGTTGGTTTAGTTTTACTGTCAGGCATTGTTCGCCAAATGGTATTCACTTGAGACTGTAAATAAGTTTCTCTTTCTTTTTGGCGTTTTAACTCTTCATCTAAAGAAATTTTTTGAGGTCTTTTATATCTGTCAACGCCATGATTCATTAAAGCGTGGCATGCATCTAATGTTGCTTCAACTTCACTTATACCAAATTTATGTTCACACTTCGCAATATAGTTCTTTGCAAAAAGTTGATAATCGATAATAGAGTCGGCATCAGTCCAAGTTTTAAATAAATAATTGCTCTTAAAAAAAGAGTTATGTCCATAACATGCATGTGCCATTACCAATGCTTGCATCGTCATGGTGTTTTCTTCCATGAGATAAGAAATACAAGGATTGGAATTAATTACAATCTCATAAGCTAACCCCATATGACCACGTTTATAAGTTTGCTCTGTTTGAATGAATTTTTTACCAAAAGTCCAATGGTTATAACCAATAGGCATACCTACACTTGCGTAAGCATCCATCATTTGCTCAGTGGTAATGACTTCGATTTGATTGGTATAAGTATCTAAACGGTAATGTTCAGCTACTCTTGCTATTTCTGTTTGATATAGGTTTAATTTATCGAAAGTCCATTCTGAGTTATCGTCAAGAGGTTTACATTGAGCCATAACACTTCCTCCGTTGTTACTTATGCAGCTTGCACTGTGCTTTTTTTGAATAAATCTCTAAAGACAGGGTAGATATCGTCAACAGATTTAATGTGGCGCATAGCAAAGTGTGCCTGGGTGTCCGCTACTTGCTGATACTGTTGCCATAAGGTTTGATGGGCTCGCTGAGTGATTTCTATATAACTAAAATATCGTGCTTTAGGTAAAATCTTCTCTAAAAGTAGCTTATGACAATAAGGTGAATCATCAGCCCAATTATCGCCATCAGAAGCTTGAGCACCATAAATATTCCAATTATTGCTATAGCGCTCGTTAACGATCTTAACCATAAGCTCTAAGGCACTTGAAGCAATAGTACCTCCTGTTTCTTGTGAATAGAAAAATTCTTGTTCATCTACCTCTTTAGCTTGGGTATGATGTCTGATGTAGACAACTTCGATAGTTTTATAGGTCCGAGTTAAAAATAAATACAGTAAGATATAAAATCTTTTTGCTATATCTTTAGTTGCTTGGTCCATAGAACCAGAGACGTCCATTAAACAAAACATTACCGCACGAGAGCTTGGTACTGCTTGCCTAGAGAAGTTTCTAAATTTCATATCGAAAGTATCTATAAAGGGCACTTTTGATATTTTTTCTTTGAGTAATGCAATTTTACTAATGAGCTCTCGCTCTTCTTTTATATGATCATGTGTATCCTTTCGAAGATCATTCAGTGCTTGCTCAGCCTCTTTTAACTGTTTTCGTTTTGTCGACGTCATTGCTATTCTACGCGCGATAGAGCCTTGTAACGATTTAACTATATCAATATTTGCAGGAACACCTTGGGCACAAAAACCAGATCTAACAGTTTTATACTCAACCAATTTATCCAATTGATTTTTCTCAAGATTAGGTAATTCCAAATCTTCAAATAATAGATTTAGGTATTCTTCTTTAGAGATAGAAAAAGAAAAATCATCACTGCCTTCACCAGAGTTGCTCGCATCTCCTTTGCCTGCGCCATTACCTTGTTGACCTGTAGGCTTTGGAATGCGGTCTCCTTCAATAAATTGGTCATTGCCAGGGTGAACCTGATCTTTAATACCACCTTTGCCTTGATGGAAGATAGGCTCACTAAGATCTTTACTCGGAATAACAATATCTTCGCCTTTATCAACATCGGTTACACCACGTTTGTTGATTGCATCAGATACTGATTTTTTAATCTGGCTCTTGTAGCGTCGAATAAAGCGCTGCCTGTTAACAGTGCTTTTATTCTTACTGTTAAGACGTCTATCTATAAAATTTGCCATAGAATCACCTCATTCCTAAAGTTAACTGCTAAGAGGATTTTCTTACGCGTAAATACCACTCAGATAGTAATCTGACCTGTTTTTGGGTGTATCCCTTTGTCATCATTCTATCAACAAAGTCGTCGTGCTTTTGTTGATCATCAGAAGATGTTTTAGCGTTAAACGATATCACTGGTAATAAATCTTCGGTATTAGAGAACATTTTTTTCTCTATGACAGTGCGAAGTTTTTCATAGCTTGTCCAAGTAGGATTTTTGCCATTATTATGAGCTTTTGCTCTTAATACAAAATTGACAATTTCATTTCTGAAATCTTTTGGGTTGCTTATTCCTGCTGGTTTTTCAATTTTTTCTAGTTCATTGTTTAGCGCCCCTCTATCAAAAAGTTGCCCTGTTTCAGCATCTCGATATTCTTGATCTTGAATCCAAAAATCGGCATACGTAACATAACGGTCAAATATATTTTGCCCATATTCTGAATAAGACTCTAAATAAGCTGTTTGAATTTCTTTACCAATAAACTCAATATACTGAGGGGTTAAGTAACCTTTAATAAATTCTAGATAACGTTCAGCTGTCTCTTTAGGAAGTTGTTCACGTTCAATTTGCTGTTCTAAAATATAAAACAAATGAACAGGGTTCGCTGCCACTTCAAGGTGATCAAAATTAAATACTCTGGATAATATTTTAAAGGCAAATCGAGTTGATAATCCTGACATTCCTTCATCAACACCCGCATAGTCTCGATATTCTTGATATGACTTTGCTTTCGGGTCGGTATCTTTTAAGCTTTCACCATCATAGACACGCATTTTCGAATATATACTGGAGTTTTCTGGGTTGGCTATTCTAGACAATACAGTAAATTGAGCTAATATTTCCAATGTATCAGGTGCACAGTGGGCATTGTGTAGCTCGCTATTTTCTAGAAGTTTTCTATATATCCTAACTTCTTCACAGACCCGCATACAATAAGGAACTTTGACAATATAGACCCGATCTAAAAATGCTTCGTTGTTTTTGTTGTTTCTAAAGGTTGTCCATTCAGACTCGTTTGAATGAGCTAATATAATTCCATTAAAGGGTAGGGCAGAAAGTCCCTCTGTTGGATTATAATTACCTTCTTGTGTTGCAGTTAATAATGGATGAAGCACTTTTATTGGCGCTTTAAACATTTCTACAAACTCCATAATCCCTTGATTGGCTCGACAAAGGGCACCTGAATAGCTGTAAGCATCCGGATCATTTTGGGCATAATGTTCAAGCTGCCTGATATCCACTTTACCTACAAGTGCTGAAATATCTTGGTTATTATCATCACCGGGTTCTGTTTTAGCAATAGCGATTTGATCAAGAATAGATGGATAAGTTTTAATTACCTTAAATTGAGATATATCGCCTTTAAATTCATGCAAGCGTTTAGCCGCCCAAGGTGAAATTATATTACTAAGGTAGCGTAAAGGGATTTTATATTCTTTTTGTAATATTTTTCCATCTTCATCACTGTCAAATAAACAAAAAGGGTGATCATTTACCGGACTTCTTTCACCATTTGCACTGAGAATATAAATGGGTTCTAACTGCATAAGGGCTTTAATTTTTTCAGCTAATGAGGATTTTCCGCCACCAACAGGACCAAGCAAATAAAGAATTTGTTTTTGCTCTTCTAATCCTTGCGATGCATGAGTAAGGTAGGCAACAATTTGTTCTATCGCATCTT
>JALJPB010000121.1 GCA_022969175.1 Colwellia sp.
TGCATAATGTTTAACCGTCGCAGCAACATCATTGGCTTGAATCGCTTTAATTTGTGGCACGACTAACTTTGCCGCTAAAATAGGGTCTTCCCCCATATATTCAAAATTTCTGCCATACAAAGGCAAACGCGCCAAGTTAACACCAGGGCCTAGAATAAAGTCTTTTTTTCTGTCTCGTGCTTCAGCCCCTAAAACGTGACCATGCAAACGGGCTATTTCAGTATCCCAACTGGCAGCAACAGATGTAAGGTGAGGCAAGTAAGTGGAGTGATCATCACTCCAGCCCGCCGATGCCCAAGTATGACGTTCTATTTGATGACGTACACCATGGGGGCCATCGGAAAGCCACATTTCAGGGATACCCAAACGATCAATTCCATTAACATGAAACTTACCACTGGCATGAGCCAAAGAAACTTTTTCTGGCAAAGTCATTTTTGACAGTAAAGCTTCAACATCTTGTTCGACTGTTGCCAAACGATCCTCTGATTGAACAACATCTTGTTCAGCAATGCTCGATTTTTGCTCTTTATCACATCCACTAAGACCTATACTAAAGCCCACACTCAGCGCAAGTACCGTAGAAATGCGGAAAATGCTTTTTAACCTAGCTTTGATCACTATAACTTTCATTAACTAACCTTATTCATTATATTTTTTATTACTACTTTAAGGTAAAGACCTAAATGTAAGCGCTTTCATTTTGAATTTTTACCATAATATCTACCGAGGTATTACGCAAGGGAATATTGTCTAAATACACTGTTACGCCTGACAATTCTTAGCTATAAAATCTTTTTGCGTTGGCATGGTTTCTACCGACTTTTGGATAACCGCATGGATATGATCTAATCTGCGAGCAATTTCATCTTCAGGCAATATATCAACTAAAGGATGATAACCGCTAGGGTTTAAGCCTTGTCCGTGCATAACGGCGAGCCAAGACGTTTCGTTAAATAATTCTGTATCTTCTCTAAAAATACGACCATTACTTTGATATAAATCCATTTTTGCTTGAAGCCGCTCAGGTATGTCCATGGCTTGACAATAACGCCAAAATTCAGAATCATCTCTATCTGTAGCTTTATAATGTAAAATAATAAAATCTCTTATATATTCAAGCTCTTTTTTTGATTGTGCGTTATAGGTATCAATGTCAATTTGATCAAAACCTTGATGAGGAAAAAATCCCATCAACTTAGAAATAGCGCCTTGTATTAAATGTAGACCGGTCGATTCTAACGGTTCAACAAAACCCGCAGAAAGGCCAATGGCAATACAGTTTTTATTCCAACCTTTTTTACGTACACCTGTTTTCCAACGTAAGAAATTAGGTTCACCGATGGGCTCGCCTTCCATTTCTTCGGTTAATATTTTTACTGCCTCATCATCGCTTACATACTTACTTGGATAGACATAACCATTACCCACTCGGTGCTGTAGAGGAATTCGCCAAATCCAACCCGCTTTCTGCGCCTTGGCTTGGGTATAGGGATATAAAACATCCGACTCTTTGGCCATGCAAGGCATAGCAACCGCGGTATCACAGGGTAAGACGTCACTCCAGTCAATAAAACCTGTTTTCAACGCCCCTTCAATCAACAAGGCTTTAAAACCAGTGCAATCAATAAACAAATCCCCTGCTACGCGCTCACCACTTGCCAATAACAAGCTATCAATATAACCATCACTTTCCCTCAGTGACACGTCAACGACTTTACCTTCGGTGCGATTTACGCCACGTTCTATTGAATAGTCACGTAAGTAATCCGCATATAACGTGGCGTCAAAATGAAAGGCATAATTTATCTGTGACAGCGGAGAATTCCCCCGGTTTTCTGGACGCATGAATTTACCCTGCCTCGCAGCAACCGCAGCTAAAGAGTATTCTTCTAAATCAGGCACTTTTCCTTGTTGATGCATTTTCAACCAGTGATGATGGAAGCGTATGGCATCCATATTAGTTCCGTGATCACCAAAAGGATGGATATAACCACCGCCTTTTTTGGTCCAGTCAACAAATTCAATACCAAGCTTAAAGGTGCCTTTAGTTTTTTTGACAAAATCATTTTCATCAATACCAAGAATTTTATTAAAGAGTGATATCTGAGGAATAGTGGCTTCACCGACAGAAACGGTACCAATTTGATCTGATTCAATTAGGCGAATATCACAATAATCTCTACCAAGAATTTTAGCCATAGTAGCTGCTGTCATCCAACCCGCAGTGCCTCCACCAACAATGACAACTTTTTTAATAGTATTTTCTCTAGACATAAACTTCCCCTTAAAACATCGTCACTGTGTTTTATTGTGCTTAATCAATTATTTAGTTTCGTTATTTTTTGATGCTAGTATTAAAGTTTTTTCACAATACACTGAGTAATCTAAGAATCAAAACAATCGTTCAATGAATAGAGTGCCGACACTCAGTAAGAGTGCCAGCGTTAATGGTGAAGGAAAAGCCGAATATTCCATTCACCAAAACTCCTTACACTTATCTGTTAGAAAGTTGCTCTGACAATAATGCTATACCTTCTATCATTAACAAACCAAGCTCGCCCTACACGCGTTCCTTCTTCATCAATTTGCATTGACGTTTTAGTGACGGCATTGGTTAAGTTGGTACCTTGTAAGCCAACTTTCCAATTATCATTAATGTCATAGAAAATTGATGCATCAAGCTGGCCCATATCCTCGTTATATATAGGTGCCTCAGTAATGACATCACGAGAGGTTAACAAGTAACTTGATCGCCAGTTGTAAGCAATTCGAGCATTGATGTCATATTTTTCATACATGGCAACAATATTCATATTATCTTGAGATAAACCTTCTAGCGGTAATCCCTCAAACATAATGCTTTCACCTTCGGTAGAATCGGGTTTATCAGGAGACAAACCAGAATTTGGCGAACCTTCTTCGTCAATATAGGTATAGTTAAACTGCATGCCTAAACCAGCCCATGCTCCAGGTAAAAAGTCAAAGAATTGGGTATAAGCAAACTCAATCCCGCGAATAGTTCCTTCATCACCATTAGTTGCCCCGCCAACCTCTACCTGCTGAGTTGAGCCATTATTGGTATAATCTCGAACAGAGACACCATTAATGAAATAGTTACTCAAATCTTTATAAAAGAGTGAGGTGGTTAACGAGCCAACATCAGCAAAATACCACTCTAATGATAAGTCATAGTTATATGATTCCATTGGTTTTAAATACGGATTACCTGATTTAGCAGCGTATCGATCATAATAGACTTCTAATGGAATTGGTGGAGCACCTTCAGGTAAATCAGGATCTTCAACGGTTACCTTATCTTCCCCGCTAATCGAAACATAATTTCTTAAACTACCTAAATCAGGCAGTGATATGCCTTGTGAGAATGCAAAACGTAATAATAATTCATCTGAAATATTAAGTTTAACGTTAAAGCTTGGCAGCAAAATATCATAATCACTCTTAGCGGTTTGTGCTTCTGAAGCAGCATCACCAAAAGCCTTTTGATCATCCGGAAGAAAATGCTCATCCGCAAGCGGTGAATCCGGATCGGCAATATCATCAGGATAGGTGATAAAACCTTTCGTTTCATTCTCTAAGCTAACATAACGAACACCAATATTACCCGCATAATCCATGCCGCCAACTTCACCTTCGAAATTAGCTTTTAGATAAAAAGCAGTGCTCGTTTCAAGCGTTTCATTGATTTCATTATCAAGAAAATTCCCCGTTGCTCCTTCCCTATTGGCTAATGGCTTCCATGAATTACCATTTCCAGCATTGATTTGACTTAAAATATCGTAGGCGCCACCATAATTATTAACGATAGAAAGTGCAGGGAATAGAAATGAATTGCCGCCAGTGGTATTTAATACACCTCCTCGGGCAAAGTTATTAAAGCTCACTTCTTCATAGGGGGCATCTTCACCACTAGCCCAAGCTAAACTACCATCACCTGCCCACGTTTCCGATAATGCTTCCCAGTTGTAATCTGACTGACGTGTTGTTTGATCTCTTTTTGCATAACGTGCACCAAGCTCTATAGAACTAATAAAACCTTGATCAAGGGTATATTCAACATCAAATTGTGTCGCAAATTCTTCGCCTTCATTTTCCTGAATATGATCCATCGCGTAACGCCAAAAATATTCATCAGGATCGGTAAACTGAGCACTATTTCCAGAATAGTCTGCATCGTATAAATCAACTTTGGGGATATCATTGCCCGTGCGATCAAGACCAACGACCGATCTTGTTGCTAAGCCAGCGGAGAAATCTAGTACGTCCATTTCGGCTTTTACATACTGCACATCAAAATTAAATGACCAAGTATCATTTGGTGTAAACTTAATATTGAAACTGTAATCTTCAACCAATGACTCATTCGAACGAGATCGAGATAACATTGTATGCTGAGGACCTAATGGAACACCTGGCTCATGCCACTTATCCCATTGCAATGGATCATCACCCCAAGAAATTGGTGGCCCACGCCAACCCGATGTGCCGGTAATAATACCCTTTTCAAATAAACCTTGATCATCAAACTCAAACTCGGTATCAGTTTGTGAGATAAAGTTGTCATCCTTACTACCTTCTACCGCTCTTTCATTCCATGCCAAACTTGAATCTGAGCGTAAATATTCGCCAGTAGCAACAATAGTCTTATCTAAACTTTCCCATTGCAAAGATAAAGCTGCCCCTTGACGTTTTCGATCATCTTGTTTGCGAGTCAGGCGTATTGTTTCAGGAACCCAGACATTCTGACCATCAACTAAACGCTCTTGCTCCCAGAAACGACCCACTTGAGTACCATCAGATTGCGCTTTTAATTCTGAACTTGAATAATTAACTAGAAAGCCAAATCGTCCAACACTCGTTTCAAACACATCACTATAAAGTGCTGAAAAGGTAGGCGTAGTTTCTTCAATAAAATCGCCATAAGTGGCATCTAATGAAAATGAAAAAACACGACCGTCTGCATCAAAAGGTTTACGGGTAATTAAATTAACAGTACCCGCTATGCCGCCTTCAATCATGTCCGCCGTTTGGTTTTTGAAAACTTCCACCGACCCCATTAATTCTGGCGATATATCCTGAAAACTTAAACCACGACCTGAATCAGCAGAAAAACTGTCACGACCATTAAATTCGCTGCGCACGTGAGTTAAACCACGAATGACCACACCACTGCCTTCAACGCCAAAATGATCGGGATCATTCGCCCCAGCAAATCGTTCAAGTGCAACACCAGGTAAGCGTGAAATAGCTTCTAAAACA
Organism: Colwellia sp.; assembly: GCA_022969175.1. Taxonomy (GTDB): domain Bacteria; phylum Pseudomonadota; class Gammaproteobacteria; order Enterobacterales; family Alteromonadaceae; genus JALJPB01. The sequence goes on from JALJPB010000121.1 coordinate 5,281, forward strand.
CTCCTGTCAGGTAGAGAACCAATATCCGCGGCAGAAATAGCATCTAAAAAAGTATCTCCTTCTCGCTTCATATTTTGAGCATTAAATAAATCACCTCTCACACCCGTGACTTCGATAACTTCAACTTCTTTTTCTGCCTTATTTTCCTTTTCGCTGGCTTCTTCTGCAAAGGCCGACACTGAGCTTAAACCCAATACCGCCGAAGCAATTAACGAATACTTAAATGCTTTATGCTGATTGAACATTTTTTTATCTTTATTGTTCTTCATCTGACTTTTCCCCTTAAATATTTCATCCCAACTGGTGGTGATTATCAGGCATGAATATTGTTATTTTTTGATGGCATTGCAGCCATGTTCAAAGTTAACAAGCGGGGAATGAGCTTTCGTCTTTTGTTGTAATAAAACTCAAAGTTGAACGTTCAACTTTACACATACTTATAGTTAAACGGGTAAAACAAACACAAGCACATGTAATTTATTGTTTTTATTTGAGTGGCACTGATTAATTGTTTTTATCAATTTTATTAGACTTTAATAAAATCAGCGATAAATTAGCACTAATTAACTAGCGTTAATCTTTGAAAAACATCCGCAGTGATATAGCCTAAATTCTTATTGCCGTTCACTGCTTTAATATCGGTTGAACCGATAAAATGTTCACGTTCTTTACTGCCGTCATTGTCACAATATGCCAACATAAATCCTAGTTTTTTGCCTAATGATAAAACCACTGGATGTTGATCATCGGCGTTAAAATTAAAGCTATCATCATATACTCGTAAAGCGACTTCCCAAACTACCTTATGAGGAGCAGATTCACTACGCTGCCAGTAACTAGTGAGGTGATCATTTAACAAGACAAAGTTGTCTGAACCATCTGCATTTTTTTCACCAATATCCACCGCTTGATTGTCTAAAGCAACATGATAAGCAAAAGCATTGTAGCTGAACTGATGGTTACCACCGGAAGCGTCTTCATCAATAAAAATCTCTATACAGTCATCATCCCAATAGAGGTGCTTGGGGTCAGCATGCTGATCAAATAAAACATCGTCGGTAATTTCAACCAAAAGGTATAATTGTTTTTCATCCCAAATGATTTTAAAGCGACCAGTAAAATCCTCAGCACTCGGCATCTTGCCCAAGATTAATTGATCAATAGGATGCCAAGGTGGTGATTGCCAAGCTTTTTCATTAGCAATACCGTCTATGGCTATAACGCCTGTTGATTTTTCAGCCTCTAGAGCAGCGGCATTAGCGCTGGTATTTATCAAAATTAGATAGGCAGCAAAACAGATAACAAGTGTTTTTTTCATGATTAATCCTGTTTGAATTTTAGTTGAGCAATAGTAATAACTTGATTAAAAACATCGGCTAAACTGTTATTTATATTAATAAGGCTAATATCTTGTTCAGACTTTAAGGGCGACTCCATTGCCTCAAACTGACTATCAAGCAAACTAGGTGAAAAGAAATGATTTTTACGGGTAATTAATCGATTCATTAAGGTTTCTTTACCACCATCAAGATAAAAAAAATGGCAATGATAAGAAGTATTACGTAACAAATTACGGTGCAATACTTTCAAACCCGAAAAAGCTAGTACGGCATGTTGTTGATTTACATGCAAAGTGCCGAGCTTATTTATAATCGCTTCAACCCAAGGCTTTCTCATTTTATCGTCAAGCGCTAAATTATTTGCCATCTGCTCTTTGGCTTGTTGACTATGAAAATCGTCAGCCTCAACAAAAGTAAAGTTAAGTTCTTCGGCGAGGGCTTGGCCAATGCTAGATTTCCCTGAGCCACTTACCCCCATGATAATAAATAAGTGCAGCTGCTTACCTTTATCAAAATTTTCATCAAAAATTTTAGAACTATTATTCATCAAACGGTACTCGCACTTTAAGTTGGTAAACTCGTTCACTAATTAAGTTTTCAAGTTGGTTATTTTTAATGTGTATATTATCTAACATCGTTTCTTGAGTTAAAATCTCATCAGATTTTTCAATTTCAAAGTTGATAATCGCGGCTCGAAAAATACGTTGGCCTGAAATTTTAGTTAACTCTTTTGGTAATTTTGGCGCTATATGTAATACACTATTGCCGCCTTTCAAACCACATAACTCTTCAACCAAACATCGGTATAACCAAGCTATAGTACCGGTATTAAATAAATGACTTGAACGTCCAGCGTGTTGAGGAAATTGATGATAAGCGCCGCGATAATAATTAGGTATGTAAAGCGGTAGTTGCCCCGTTTTACTTGAGTTTTCGAATGACGGCAACATCTTTTTAATCACTTCAAAAGCCGCGTTTGCTTGATTGACTTGGTAAAGGCTATAAGCGTAAAAAATTGCCGCATGATTATAGACAGAACCATTTTCTGACACCCCTGGATATTTCTGGGTTATACGGCCAATATCTTCGACCATTTCGGTATAACTCGGTGCTAACATCATCACGCCTTGTGGCGTCATTAGTTGTTGATTAATTTCCTCAATCATTTTCTTTTGCTGCTTAGCACTTGCCGCACCACTAAGTAATGCCCAGCTCTGCGGGTTCAGGTAAATTTTACCTTGATGGTCTTGCTCAGTACCAAAAACCCTGCCTTCATCGGTAATGCCACGAGCAAACCAATCGCCACAATACAAATGTTTATTTACCGCTTCGTTAATAGCTTTTGCGGCAAAACGATAATCCGCCAATCGGCTTTTAGTAACTTTAAATTGATATTGTTCACATAAATCACACCAGCTATTAATCGCATAAGCGGTTGCTAACGATAACCAAGCAGATACGCCCTTGCCTTTATAACCGACCATGTTCATAGGATCACACCAGTCACCTTGTTCGATAAAACTCAAGCCTCGATGATCTGTGGCCGTTAATAACCAATCGAGTGCCAGTTCAATATGGGCTAAGAATGATTGAGTCTGGGTTGAGTCAATAAAGGCTATTTGTTGATTGAGTAATTGGCTATCACCGGTTTCATTAAGATAAGTTGTTAAACAAATAGGCAGCCAAACACAATGATCAGCATGAGGAATTTGATTGATGTATTTAAGTTCGGCTTGCTGATGTAGTAAAATCCCATCGGGCATAGCACCGTTTTTATGCTGCTGAGATAAGGCAGTAATAAAAGCTTGGCGAGTAACGTTTGGCTTAATAAAAGACATGCCCATATTGTCTTGAACATAATTTCTGGTTTGTGGATCGGTACTTAGTCGGTTGACATCACCATGATAAAACATCTGCCTGGGCAGCCAGTGATTAACAAAATCATCAAATGCAATTTCGCCAGTGTTAAGAGTTAAACAGCCTTTACCCTGAGCAATATAATCATCATATTTTTGCTGAGCCTGTTTGATATTTTCATTGCCAAAATATTTTTCTTTTAATTGTTCAATCTCGGCTTCATCTTTGGCAGGGCCAAATAAGAAATTAAGAGTGACCTTTTCTTGTTCACCTAACGATTCTCTAAATTGCAGTACCGCAACAGGCGTTTCATAACACGCCTCAGTATTTAATAATTGCTCTGTCTGCAGTGCATCCGGATGATGTAAACCGCCCTCGCCCTCAAAGACTTTTTGATTGGCATGCCACGATGTCGGCACCTTATCAGCAATGAAAAATGTTTTATCCTTTAATGCTTTGTTTTTAAAATATTGATCTACTTTTTGATAAGGGGTAATAGCGCTGGCTACGATACCGTTTAACGCTTTATTAAAACTTGCAGATTGATTCATCCAAGACATATAACCGATAGTAAAATAAGGATAAATGCTAATATTTCGCGCTGAATCTGTTAAGTTTTTGATTGAAAATCGCCATCGTTCCACTACATGCTCAGTGGCTAAACTAACGTTAATCGATATTTCAAGACCTAAGTGTTTAATCAACCATGAAATTTCACTACCTGTTACTTGAAAACTAAATTCATCTAACGTCTTGCGCATCGGCTCATAAGGTAGCGAAAATAACTGCTGAGTATCTTCATCTTTTATATAAAAAAACCGACCGGGCGAGTGAGTAAAATAATTTTGCTCAGGCTGGATAAAGGTTTTAGCTTCAATATTGGCCGCATAAGAATACTTACTCGGCTCCGGCTGCATAAACTGTGAACTAACATAGCCACGGCAATTAACATAAAGCATCATCTGTTTGTTCCACAAAAAACTAGCAGCCTGTGGCAACCTTGTCGGACTGTCGAGCTTAACGACTGATTGATTATTTTCTACTAGCAAAGACATTTTAAGCCATTACCTCATCATCAGAGCTTTGCTCAGATTTTCTTTGCTCTAACTCATTTTGTACTTTTGATAATTTTTCATCACTCAAGGGATAAAACCAAATAAGAGGTACCGCAATCGCAGCAAAAATTGCTGGAACAAGTGTCATTAATAACACTATGCCATGTTCTGAGGCACCACTCTGCGCTTGATTAGCGACATATCCCAATGAAGCTAAAGACCAACCGATCATTGCTCCTGCTAACGCGCCACCTAATTTTTGCGCAAAGGCTGCGGCAGAAAATATCATCGCAGTTGCTCTTCTACCGGTGCGCCATTCAGAATAATCGGCACTGTCTGCATACATTGAAAATACCAAAGGAGATTTAGGCCCAAGGGCTAAACCAATCAGAATTTGCAGAATAAACATCAAGGCAATATTCTGTGCAGGAACAAAATAAAAAGCGACTGACAATACCGTAACCATGGCCATTAGTATCATTAACAAACGTTTTTTATCGATAAATTTAGTCAACAAAGGAGTGGATGCTGCGCCGATAGCTAGGGCAATCATATAGGCCATGGCAAAACTGCCAATAAGATCAGGTCGTTCGACATAATACTTAAAGTAGAAAGTCCCTGTACTGCCTCGTAGTGAAATGGTCATCATGATAATCAGTGCTAAAACAAACAATACTTTCCAAGGTTTGTTTTGTGTTAAGTCTTTAATATCTTGAAGTACTGGTGTTTTTTGACCAGCTGGTGGTGAAACCCGCTCTTTAGTGGAGAAAAAGGTAAAAGTAAATAACACGGCTGCGACAACACCGTACACCGCCATCGTATACTGCCAACCTAATGCTTCATTGCCTTGTCCTAAGTATTCAACCAACTCGGGTGTGAGGTAAGCAACTAAACTACCGCCAGAAAATGCGCCAATAAATCTAAAGCTAGTTAATGTTGTTCGTTGTTGAGTATCACTGGTGATCACGCCTAGCAATGCCCCATAAGGCACATTAATAAAAGTATAAGCGAGCATCATAAAAATGTAGGTACCATAAGCCCAAAGCAATTTATTGCCCTCACTGACATCTGGCACGGTAAAGGTTAATACCCCAGCAGCAGCAATGGGAATAATGCCCCATAAAAGATACGGTCTAAATTTACCGAACTTGGTTTTAGTGCGGTCTGCTAACGCGCCCATTAGCGGATCTGAAAAAGCATCAATTAAGCGAGTCACTAACATCATAGTGCCAACAGCAGCAGCCGAGAGACCAAAAACATCAGTGTAAAAAATAAAAAGAAATACATCAAAAACTCGCCAATAGAAATTTGATGCTACATCACCGCAGGCATATCCTAGCTTTTCACTTAGCTTCAATTGATGGTGCTTGTTTATTGTTGTCATTATTTCGTCCAATTTACGATTAAAAAAAAGCCACATCCTTGTGAAAAGTCACCCAACATTTCGCCGCTTATTATTAAGGTATTTGTCTTAAACACACAAAATATGTAAGCGCTTACAAATTATCTTGTTTTTAAAAAGATTACAACTACCAATATTAAAACAACTTACAAACAACAAGTTAATTAACTGTTTTAATTGAGTTTAATATAAAAAAAACAGTTTTTCATCTTTCGCTAAATGATACTGTTTTAGCAAAAAAACAGACTAATCTTAAAATTAAGTAAAAATAATTATTGACCTCGATTTCTTATTACACTAACTTACATGTAAGCGCTTACATGTTAAACAATTTGCATTAAGTGTATTTTTTTGTATTATTACTGAAAGCGCTTACATAAAACTTAATAATTATAATGGTGCTATACATAAGCCGAGGGGAATTTACATGATTCAGAAAAAATTTACCAAGACAAGAATTGCAACAAGCTTGTCTTTGATATTAGGGGCAACTGCACTGCCTGCTATTTCAGCCGAAGAAACATCAGCACAAGCCAAAGAGCAAGCAATCGAAGTTATCGAAGTTACTGGTATGCGCTCTAGTATTAAAGAATCAACAAGACTTAAGCGTGACGCTATCGGTGTGGTTGATGCTATTTCAGCAGAAGATATCGGTAAATTTCCTGATACTAACTTAGCTGAATCGTTACAACGTATTACCGGTGTTTCAATTGACCGTTCTAATGGTGAAGGTAGTCGAGTAACTGTTCGTGGCTTTGGTCCTCAGTACAACATGGTTACTTTAAATGGCCGTCTTATGGCGTCAAGTTCATTACCTGATGGTGGTGGCGCTTCTGATACCAGAGCTTACGATTTCCAAAATTTAGCTTCTGATGCTGTTAAATCAGTAGAAATATACAAAACAGCTAATGCTGCTGCTGCAAGTGGCGGCATCGGTGCTACCATTAACATCACTACAGCTAAACCACTCGACAACCCAGGTTTTATTGCCAGTATCGGCGGTAAAGCTATGTTTGACACCT
>JALJPB010000122.1 GCA_022969175.1 Colwellia sp.
ATGCCACGATATTAATTGAAGGTGAAAGTGGTACAGGTAAAGAGTTGATTGCTCAAAGTATTCATCAGCGCAGTAAAAGAGCAGGCAACAGTTTGATCACGGTCAATTGCTCGGCAATTCCTGAAAACTTAATCGATAGCGCGCTTTTTGGCCATGTTAAAGGAGCATTTACTGGCGCTGATCAGCACAAAAAAGGTTTTTTTGAGTTAGCCGATCATGGGACTTTATTTCTTGATGAAATTGCAGATATGCCGCTTTCTTCACAAGCCAGTTTATTACGCGCCCTTGAGAGCAAAGAAATTCATAAAGTAACTAAGGTTAACGTGAGGGTATTAGCAGCGAGTCATAAAAATTTAAAACAACAGATCAAACAAGGATTATTTCGAGAAGATCTGTTTTATCGCATCAATGTTATTCCCATTCACTGCCCATCTTTGCGAGCACGTCGTAGCGATATTCCCTTGCTAGTTAATTATTTTGTTGAGCTATTATGCCGACGAAACGGTTATGTCAATAAAACCATAGCGCAGAACTGTTACCCCATTTTGTCCCGTTACAATTGGCCAGGAAATGTACGTGAATTAATTAATACCATCGAACGCATGTTAATTTTAGGGGGCGACAATATAGTTGTCAAAGATATTCCGGATGAAGTTGCCGGTAAAAATAATTCAGAGACTATCGCAGATGATGGACTAACGTTGAAAGAATATCGAATTAAACTAGAACGAGAGTTGTTACTTAAAAAACTAAAAGAATTTGGCGGAAATATCTCTCAAGTTGCAAAATCACTGGCAGTAGATAGAAGTTACCTGCATAAGAAACTGACGCAATATGGCATAAAGCGTAATAAAAACTTTGATTAATAGCTTTTAGATCCAATATAACAAGATTTAAAATGATACATAGGTGTGAGCAAACAAGATAACTACTAGTAAGCACTTCACTTTTCCACAGCAAGTTATTCAAGTCATTCGCAACAAAAACATATTTTACTGTATGGTACCGTAAAGCCCAACCCTTGATTTTAAAATAAAAACTGGCTAATGTACGATGCTTTTTTAACATAATAAGGATGCTATCGTTAATGAATAAACAACTTGGACTATTATGGGGACTCTCCCTGCTAATTACTTTTTATCTTGGTTTTAGTTATCATTCCCTATCGTCAGCCCAGCAAGATGACATAAAAGCTCAAAATTCAACGGTTACGGCACTTAAACTACTCGAAAACAATCCACTTGCCCAAGGCAGTATTACAACATCTGACCAGATTAAGAACGCCATCAATAAGCGAGCAAATAAAGCTCCTGCAACTAAAACCACCAACATAACTCAGTCACTAGCTGAGATAAAATCTTTACTTGGAAATGGTATGGATATGGCGGGTAGTGCAAAAGCCTATATAATGATAAGTGCTTTTAGCGAACAAGATTTATTACTTTCCTTGGAGCAGTTGGAAAATACTGCCAATCAGCCTGGAAATACATCTCTATTATCATTATTGCTGAGTAAATATGCAGAGAAAAGTCCACAAGAGTCGCTGGCCTATATTGATCATCACCTGACTTCTGTACAATCAAAAGTGGCGGCAACGATGAGTGTTGTAGCTGTCTGGGCGAGAAATGATGCCCTTGCCAGCTATGACTGGTTCGTTAACCAGAACAATGATAATGGAGGGACTTTTACTAACAATAAAATGGCACTCTATGCAATATTTTCCGAGCTAACTAAACAAGACTTTCATGGTGCTATCGATAAGCTGATAGATATTTCAGATGGCTCTGGAAATAATTATATCGCGGTTCACGGCATGGCTACAGCTTTAACGACCAAAGATGAGTTTGCAGAGCTGATGGATAGAACCCATGAATTAGTAGACAGAAGACTCAAAGATAGTGTGATAAACTCTTGGGTTACCCGCTCGCCACAAGAAGCCATTGAATGGATTGAAACTGTCGACGACACTGAAGAAAAAACGAAGTTACAAGAAGGGGTATTGTCAAACTGGATGATAAGTGAGCCTGCCAAGGCGGCCAACTGGTATCTAAGTAATGCCGAGCCAACAGAAAAACAATCTTATGCAGACAAGATTATTGATAAGTGGAGCTATAATAATCCAAAAACTGCACTCGATTGGCTTAGTCAACATCCGGAAATTGACCAAGAAAAATCTACCACAATACTCCTCAAATCCTCAGTTTATCGTAATACAGATTTTGTGATAAATAATCTCAACTTATTGAGCGATGATAAAGACAAATTAGACCTATCAATTAGTATTCACAGAGCTCTTAATCGAAATAATAAAACAAAAGCAGCAGAGTTTGTTGCCCAGTCAACGATAAAAGAAGCGTTAGAAAAGAAGATAATGAGACATAAAAGTTATAATGCTAATTAGTTGCCACTCAAAATACATTTATACTTTATTCATGTATTTTAAGCCTTTGATTTTATTTTGACAAAATACACATAAGAGATCATTAAGAGCCCTTATGTGTATTAACTGAGTACACATCATGTATTTAAAAATATGCGTTAATAACTTAAGTGATTAAAAAGTATACTTAATATCAATACCGGCTTCTAAACCACGATTAATTCTTCCATGAGGCGTGCCTAGAAGATCAGCAGTTAAACCGCCAAGACTTAGCATGTAACGCTCATTAAGTAAGTTTTTACCCCATAAACCAAACTCTAAGTTATCGTCATCATTACTCCACGACAAACGAGCATTTAGATTTTTAGTATCTTTGAAATACTCTGGTACTGCTTTCTTATAATCTTCCAAGCCCGCTTGGCTGGCATTAGTATTTTCTAAGAAAACGTAATCTACATGGAAGTTAGTCGTACCAACACCGAATTCTGGCATCCAATCAACCATTAGTGTGTAGTTTAAACTTGCATCAACAGAAGTTTTTTGTGCTTCAATAAAGTCACCCTCACCATTGTAAAAATCAGGGGTATAGGTATCAGTAGATCTTATTTCACTCACTATCCCTAATGTTAAGCTGTCGGTGGCAAACCAACGAATATCAAGTTCAATACCAGTAATGTCTTTATCTATACTCATAATTGTTGGCACAGCAGCAGGGCTGTCCGGTGTTTTAGAGTTAATAGAGCTTTGTAAGTCGGTAACTTCAAGTAAATAACCACTAATGTTGGCAACAACTTCTCCCCAAACAATCGCTTTGTAACCTAATTCATAATCTGTGGTAGTTTCTGGTGCGAAAGACTCCATGCTAGGTTCTAACGAGTCATAACCACCTGATTTATACCCTGTAGAGTAAGAGCCAAAAATCATATGGTCATCATTTAATTGATAACTAGTAACCAAACGTCCGGTAACTTGATCCCAAGAGTCAGATGCAGCTAAATTAGCCTCAGGAAAAACAATATTATTAATTTTCTCTGAGTTGCCAAGACCAGGCGCCATCATCTCAACCACTTGGTTTACAGGAATGCCGCTAAAATCATTTAATGGAATCAGCCAAGTAAAATCTTTTTCATCTTTTGAGTAACGTAGGCCACCAATAATGTTCCATTTATCAGTTATTGAATAATCAACATCAGCATAAACACCCCAGTTAGTAAATTCACCGGTATTATTAACACTCTCTTGCCAAAATTGACCACCATAACCTGGGCCAAATATTTCAGGAACATAAATTTGCTCACTACCCACTAAACCCGGTAGTTCTGTAGATATCATGTCGTAGGTTAAGTTACCCGTCATTTCAATCAGCTCAGGTGTTAAAGGTGTTCCAGGAGGAACAATACCTAAGCCGACTAAAGCACCAATAATTTGATCTTCGTACCCTAAACCAATAAGAGTTCTCGACCAATCATCTGAATTCCACATATGATCCATGTCATCTAGACCCATAGATGATTTAAGTGTTTGCACCGCACCATCAAAAGTTACATCAGGTCCAAAAGCAGCCTCAGCATGTGCGTCAGTATTACCACCTAACATTTGAGCTACTTGAGCACTTACTAAACCATTAATTTGATTATTTAAATCCCCCGTAATAAGCCGAGCGGCAGTATCTGTCGTTAAGTTTAGCTCAGTGGTTTGACTAACACTTTCTTTAGAATAAGAGAAACCTGCAACCGCATTTACTTTGTCGCTTACATAGTTAAATTGCAATTCTGTATATAAAATATCTGAATCTTCGTTATTCGACGTATCAAAATAACGAGTAATGTTAGCCGTTCCGTCTTCATCTTCACGGTTTACGGTTTGCCAATCACGGTAACTTAATACGTACTTCATTGATAATTCATTATTGAATTCGTGATTCAACTTCGCAGTAATGCCATACATGTCTCTTGCTTCAACACCAACTCGAATATCATTTTCTGCTTTGTCAGCAAAGGGAGTTTTACCGCCGTTATAAGCATATTCACTAACCCCAACCGCCATTGGTGGAGCTTGCTCTAAATCATCAAAATCGTAAGACAGCTGGAAGTTAGTGGTTTCACTAATATCCCAAAGAATCGAAAGACGTGCAGCATTATGAGCTCGTTGCCCTAGATCCCAAACCTTAGTGCCTTCATTCCAGCTCGGCATGGCAATATTTTCAACAATACCGTCCTGATTATTGGTCAAGATATTCGCTCTCATGTAAAAGCTATCGGTCAGTGGAATGTTAATCATGCCTTCATAACGCTGAAGGTTGTCTGAGCCTAAAGTTGCTTTGATAAAACCATCAAATTCACTATCAGGGCTATTAGGCACCATATTTACCACACCCATAGCAGCATTTCGTCCAAACAAAGTGCCTTGAGGTCCTTTTAATACTTCAATACGTGCCATATCAGAAAAAACTACATTTTGCGCAGCTCTTGGCATATAAACATCATCGTAGAAGGTGGCTGAAGAGGGATCGCCACCAACACTAATGTTAGGACTTGAGACTCCTCGCATGGTAACCCCAGCCTGGGTCATATTACCGTCACTAAACTCGAATCCGGGGATAAATTTATCGATATCACTGAGCAGTATAGAGCCTGATTCTTCAATTTCATCTGCTGAAACAGTACCGACCGTTACTGGAACTTTTAAAATATTTTGTACCCGTTTTTGTGCGGTAACGGTAATAACTTCTATTGCACTCTCTTTAGCTTCAGTAGTTAATTCAGCGGCAGTTAAATACAAAGGAGAAATGGCTAATGCAGAGATAATGGCTTGTGCCACTAAGTTTTTTTGCTTTGACAATATAGAATGATTTTTTTGTGATAGTAACGCCATGCTTATTCCCTAATTATCTGATGAGTTGTAAATGCTATTATTGTTATTGTTATTGTTATTTTAATGTTTATATTTTTTATAGTATTAGTTATTGCCTCTACACTATATGCCACTTAAGTTGAAAAATGCTTACGTAATGTTAAAAATAGCTGACGAAATATTAAAATAAGCTAAGTGATTATTAAAAAACAGCAGGATTTTTCCACAAAGGTCGGATGTGTTAAGTTTTCATCGCTAAAAACAAAGTAATATATTTGTCCGAAAACCGCCAGTTTATATTGGAATTTTTCGCTATGATGTTTAAATAATCAATTGGAATTTTAAATGTCGACAATACAAATATATCAACAAGCCAGACTCAGTAGAGATGCTCGATTTGATGGTAAGTTCTACACTGCGGTGCTAACCACAGGCATTTTTTGTCGACCGGTATGCCCAGCTCGAGCCCCTAAACCTGAAAATGTCCGTTATTATTTAAATGCCATGCAAGCACAAGCGGCAGGCTTTAGACCTTGCATGCGTTGCTTGCCTGAACTTGCCCCACAAACATCAGCGCCGATAGAAATTAAAAAACTGTGTAAAGCATTAGAGTCAGGGCTAAATTTATCAGCACTTAGCCAACAATTCAGCTTAAGTGAACGTCAAATAAGACGTTTATTTATTAAACACTATGGTTTGTCGCCAATAAAGTATTTAGCGAATCAAAGAGTCTTGTTAGCTAGGCGGTTATTAAAAACGACCCAACTAACCATTACCGACATTGCTTTTGCCGCTGGGTTTTCCAGTGTCCGACGTTTTAATGAAGCGATTAAAAATGCTTATGGTTGTTGTCCTAGTGACTTGAGAAAGAATTATAAACCCACCAAACAAACATTTATTGAGGTATCGCTGCCCTACAGAGAACCTTTTGATTGGCCGTTAATGCTGTCTTTTTTTGAAAAACGTCAACTCATTAATGTAGAGCAAGTCACAAGTAATCACTATTGTCGCACTATTAAAATTAATGGCAGCAGCGGTTGGTTCAAGGTCAATAAAATTAAAGATAAAAGTGCATTAATGCTAAAGGTTCAATTAGATGATTACCGTTACCTCAACCAAGTTATTTTAGCTGTTAGACAAATGTTTGATCTTGATACCGATATTAACCAAATCCATCAAGTATTAAATACTAACCCAATATTAGCGAAGGTAGTTGAACAATCACCAGGATTGAGACTGCCTGGTTGTTGGGATGTTTTTGAGTTTTCAATTAGAGCTATTCTGGGGCAACAGATATCAGTAAAAGGTGCGACTACTTTAGCCAACCGTATTGCGGTAGAATATGGTAGTAAATGTGTCAGTAATCCTTTTGGTTTAACCTACGTATTTCCTACACCTGCAGAGTTATCAGCAGCTCAATATCAAAATATTGGGCTGACAAAGTCACGGATAACGACCTTAAAAAATTGGTTAGCGTTTTATCAGCAAGATGAAGAGGTATTAACTTACTACTCATCTTTAGATGAGCTTGAACAACGCCTCATTACCATTAAGGGAATTGGGCCATGGACGGTAAATTATTTAGCAATGCGAGGTTTGAGCGATCCAGATGCCTTTCCCAGTGCCGATTTAGGAATAATCAAAGCTTTAACCGTTAATGATGCAAAACCAACAAATAAAGAAATTTTAGCATTAAGTGAACAATGGCGTCCTTGGCGAGCGTATGCCGCTATTTATTTATGGCAATCACTAGCCAAATAAACACAAGTTCTAACTGTAGTTACTAACATAAACATCTTACCCTATAGGCAATTAAATGTATTACACGTATTTTCAATCACCACTGGGTGACATAGCGCTAGCAGCGAACGATCAAGGTTTAACCGCTTTATCTTTTGTTCAAGGAGCAGCTCCTTTAACCATTGATAAAACCTTTCAACAAGATAGCAATAAATTTAACCAAGTATGTCAGCAACTGTCTGAATACTTTAGTGGCGAAAGAGTAACCTTTGATTTACCCCTTGCTCAAGCAGGTACTGCCTTTCAACAAAAAGTGTGGCAGGCGTTATGTACAATTAAACAAGGTGAAACAAAAAGTTATGCCTGGTTAGCCAAAAAGATTGATAACGAAAAAGCCGTACGCGCGGTGGGCACTGCCAATGGCGCTAACAAAATAGCACTAATTGTGCCCTGCCATCGAGTTATTGGCACTAATGGAAAGCTAACAGGATATGCCGGCGGTTTAAGTCTAAAAGCAAAATTGTTAATGCATGAAGGAGCGCAATTTAAAGTATAACTAGCTTAAGCGCTTAGCTACTTTTGGCAAGACCCAAGTTGTTTCTTTAACTAACGAGATAAACCCTAGTTTTTCAAGGATCGGCCTACTTGTTTCACGCGCTTCAGTGCTTAAATATTTCAAACCTAGTGATTTTGCAAGTTTGATTCGAGCGGTTATTAACGCTTGATAATAACCTTTGCCACGATGCTCTTTTAAAACGCTGCCGCCAAACATTAAACCAAATGAACTGCCTTTAGGTATTTCCATTCGCCCTGCGGCAACGGCTACACCTTTTTCATAAGTGCAATATAAGGCAAATTGAGCATCGTCTATCACCTTAGCAAAATAGTTAAACTCACTTTCATCACTATCACACTCAAAAGCTTGAGCGGCTACCTGTAAAAAGTCTCTTAAGGCTTGCTCTGAATTGACTTTTTTGACCTGATGTTCAGTATTTTTAATACAATACGCTTCAAGAGGCAATACCATCAAGGTACTTTGAGGGCAAGGTTTAAACCCTTGTTGCTTGAGATGAAGTTCAATATTTGAAGGGCGGTCATGTTCAAATACCCGCCACATTAATTCATCACCTTTTTGACGAAAACATTCTGCTTGATGAGTTACTAGAGACTCAGTTTCATTTTCTGTAAAATCCCAGGACCAAACAAAATTAAAAAAACCTTCCACCCGAAGCACACCATTATCGTCAACTTTTGATAAATCTGGCGTGGTTATTGGGTTTTTACGTACCTGTTCATCGTAAAGTTTAAGTATTTCTTTCATTTAAAATTCATTCCTTTGAGGGCTGTGTCATATCCTAGTGAGAAGATATGAGAAAGCCTTTTTATATACGGACTAGTCAACAATCCAAGACGTTCTTTTTTCAACGCCATTACGCAAATAACGAAAAACCACTTGATCGCCTTTTTTATATTCAGCAAAACGTTGTCTCACTTTCATCGCAGACTCAACATCTTTTAAAGGGTAATTACCAATACTTAGCAATATATCGCCACCAAGTAGCACCGGTACTTGCCCAATCATTACACTTAAGTGCCCGCCCTGAAAACCAAGTTTATCAGCCAATGTGCCGGGGATAACTTGTTGCACTAAAAAACCATAGCCAAACGGATTATTTAACGCATCTGATAGCTGTTCATTAAGTAGGAACGGAATAAAACCTGAAAAATTACTCGGTTCGCTATCTATAATATCGTGAACAGTATCAATTGATACCGCAAACCCTAAACCATCACTACCACCAGATTGAGACATGATATGACTAACAATGCCGATAACTTCTCCATTAAGGTTAAACATGGGGCCGCCCGAGTTGCCCATATTAATTGAAGCGTCTGTTTGAATAAATTTCGGAACAATATTTGAGACTGGAAGTTTGCCATAATCACGGATACCACTTAAATAGCCAACAGATAAACTATGGCTAACACCTAATGGCGCTCCGATTACAATGAGTTGTTCACCAATACTATAAGCGCCAGATTTAGCTAATGGTGCAGGCTGGAGGCCATCGGGCACTTCGGCTGCTTGAATCATGGCCAAATCGACCATAGCATCCACCCAAACTACATGACCTGTAGTTTTAAAGCCGTCGGCAAAAATCACTTCTATTTCAGTCGCCTTATCAACTACATGAGCAGCAGTTAAAATACGGCCTTCTTTGCTTATTAATACCCCTGAGCCTAACGAACCACTAGTTTTTGCCTGATACATGACTTGGCCGGCAACTGGCTCAGCTAATGCTTTAACATGTAATTCAACAACAGTTTTATCTACTGATTGGTAAAGTTTTTGAATAGTAGTTTCAGCATAAGAAGTAACCGATGAAACTGATAATAGTGATATCAATAGATATATAAACGCTCGTAACATTTTAATTCCTTGTGTATTTGATACCAAGTGAGATAAACAATCGATCATTCTAAAGCGGGCTAAATAGTTAATCTCTACGTTGCTTTCATTCGTAATAGCTAGCTATTATTTAATCAAGCGCCTTGGTATTAACAATTTATCCTCGTTTATAATTGCTCAATTCATTATTTCAATTGGTATAATTTATTATTAAAAAATAACACCTTTAAGATGACCAATAGTTTACCCTCTTTTAGTTATCAGGTTTAGCTTTGCTTGAAATAAAATGCTAGCAATAAAATATTAATCGATAATTAAGCTAGAAATACTAATCTAGCTTGTTAAACTAGCGAGCCTTAAAATTATTGAGTATTAATGTGGAATTTATTGTTGCGGCTGCAGTTGTTGTTTTACTTTGGTTTGTTTGGCAATTAATTAAAGCTAAACGATTTACCAGATTTAAACAGTGTCTTGAAAATGAAATCAAACCCAAAGTTTTTGCTCATATAGTCAATGAACTGAACGAAAATCGGTCTGAGTTACTGCCTAACAATGACAGCCATCAACAGGCGACACTTTATTTTTGGGGGCAATACAAAGTAAGAATTTTACAAGCGGCATTGATACGAGAAATTATTGATGAGCAGTGGTTAAAAGATACTGGCAATGTAAAAAATAGCCAACACCTTTTTTTTATTGAACGTGATAAATTAGCTTAAAAAAATACAAGTTCAGTTAGTAATTAAGGCATCAAATTTACCATTACGTTTCATTAACGCTAGTAACGATGAAAGCTTCTCTGCTAAGTATGGGTAGTTAACTTTATTAATATAAACGTGCAAAGCTATTTCAACTAAAGGTGGTTTATGCACAATGAGTGGCTCTTTGTTATTTTTTATACTCGCTAAGAACATATCTGCAGTATCCTTACTTGTTATAGTAATATCTGCACGGCCCGATTGAATAAGTGAAGCCGCTTGATTAAAAGAATTAACTAAAATAACACTTTTAAAGTTATCTTTATTCTTTTCAATGAACATTGTCCCCCTTTCATACGCAACAACGTACTTACTCATACTTTTCCAGCCATCTACCTTGATATTTTTTTTACCAATAACAGATTGATCTATGATAAACAGAGGTTCTTCAACTTTTTGTAAATTGGATAGCGTCATTAAATCTAAATCACTAACTCTAAATAGCTCACCATCAAGACGACCACTATTCGCCCATTTTAAGCTTCGTTTGCTAGGGAGTACCTCTATTAATAAGTCATAATTTAACTGATCGAATGCGTGTATTAAAATACGTTCAGCTTTTTGATATAAGGGAGTATCAATAGCATTAGTTGTTCCTAAAACTATTATTTCCCTAGAGGTTGAGTGCACATTAAATGAAAAAAATATCAGTACAATTAATACTTTAAATAAACATTTATCCAAGAGAATACCATTACGCTGTGCCATCCTCTGCAATACTTAAATATTAAGAAAGCAACATTCATTACAACAATTAAGGTTAGCAGTAAAAAAATAACTTTCCAGTATTCACTGCTACTCTATAAACGATTACTAATCTTCACGGCTAAACTGAATATCCCAAACACCATGACCTAGTCGTTGGCCGCGGTTTTCGAATTTAGTTAATGGTCTCGAATCTGGTCTTGGCACATAATCATTAGTTTCTGAGAGATTTTTATAACCTTTGGCACTTTGCATATCTTCTAACATGCATTCAGCGTAGTTTTCCCAATCGGTAGCCATATGAAATACACTACCCACTTTTAGCTTTTGACGAATTGTTTCAACAAAATCTGCTTGTACAATGCGGCGTTTATGATGTTTTTTCTTATGCCAAGGATCTGGGAAAAACAATTGCACAGTGATTAAACTTGCATCAGGAATACAATCCGCAAGAATCTCTATGGCGTCATGCTCATAGACCTTTAAATTAGTCACTTCATTTTCTTGTGCGTGCGCAATACAAGCACCAACACCGGGACGATGTACTTCAACACCGATAAAATTAAGCTCTGGTGCAGCTTTAGCCATTTCAACTAAAGATTTACCCATACCAAAACCAATTTCTAATACCACAGGATTGTTATTACCAAATACAGCAGAAAAGTCGAGTAAGCCGTCTTGGTGGTTTAACCCCATTGACTGCCAATGATCTTCTATTGCTCGACCTTGGGCATTAGTTAACCGTCCTTCGCGTTTAACAAAACTGCGAATTTTACGAATGTATTTACCTTCTTGCTCCGCTTGCTCAATAGTTTTATGAACGCGGTTTTCATTTTCTTTATCTGTCATGATGTATTCTTTGTCTATAGGGTTACTTAATAGTAGTTCCCGAGGTGATTTCGATGCCATCAACCTCATGGTGCTAACTTACCGACATCCCTGAGGTACTAACTTACCGTCATCCCAGAGGTACTAACTTACCGT
>JALJPB010000123.1 GCA_022969175.1 Colwellia sp.
GTTACCCCTTGGAACTGGATGCGCATTCTAGACACTTTTGATTTTTCGTCAACCCTTTTTTGAGTTTAATTTCAATTTACTGTTCAACCGCTCATTAATACGACAAAGTGAGCTAAAATCAGCCTTGCAGATCAATATAAAGCCGACAAATTAACCTATATGCTGCCATTAACTATGACATTCACATGATATAGGCCATTTTCCTTATTAGTCAAAAGAATAACTAAGCCAATTATCATATTAGCTCCTAGTATTACTAACTATAATGCTCACTTACTAGCTTGCTGATTTTTTTGAATAAAAATTACACTTATAGTTGCACTATAATAAAAGGTGGGTAACATAGAATTGCAATTTCGTATTCTTATAACAATAATTTTAAAATTCAATTAAAAAATAATCAGGTATTAATTATGAAGTCTCCTCACGTATTAACCGTTATTCTAGTAGCCGCTGCTCTAGCGTTACTAGGTTTTTTTGCAGCTGGATTGTTTCAAGCAGATTCAGCTACTGTTGCAATAAGTTTGTTTATCGGTGCTTTAATCGCTCCATTTATTGGTAAAAAGGAGGGTGATGAAAGCCCATCAACAGATGTTAAAACATTATATGTAGGTAATTTACCCTACAGAGCAAATGAATCCTCAGTTCGTGAATTATTTTCTCAACACGGTAACGTACACTCGGTTCGCTTAATGAAAGACAAACATACAGGTAAACGTCGAGGTTTTGGCTTCGTAGAAATATCAGCTGAAGATGCTGAAGCTGCTGTTTCTTCTTTAAACGATACAGAATTCCAACAACGTACTTTAAAAGTTCGTGAAGCGAAAGATAGACCAGATAGAGTGGTTGAAGATATTTAACCTCTCTTTTGATGTATTAAGAAATGCCCACTTTATGTGGGCATTTCTGTTTTATATAGCCAAGTAAGTTGAATCGACTTTATCAAACTAGTTTTTTAATAAACAAGTTAAAATGATTTGACCTATTATCACTGTCACCTAAGTCAGCTTTAAACACTAACTGCAATAGTTGGTAAAATTGGTCACTAACGCTCTTAACTTCAATTTCTTCTAACAAGACACCCCATTAAAGAAGTCTTTTTCAAGTTAGTTAACCTCTCGATAGCTTGTTTGATCGTGCTATTATATCGGTATCAACAGCAATACTTTTGCGTTTTTTTAGAATTATAACAGCTATTGTTTCTCTCCTAGTTATAGTGATTCAACATTAATACTAGACAAAAGTAAAACTGGCGCTAAAATCTGCGCTCTTTCTTTAATGGCAAAATTACAAGGCATTTTAATGTTTAGTCACATTCATCCTGATAACTACAATCAGCAGCTTAACGATAAAGAAACAGCAATGAAGCGTATGTTTGCTGATTTCAATTTACCTGAGCTTGAGCTTTTTAGATCTAAGCCATTAAACTATCGCCAACGCGCCGAATTTAGAATATGGCATGAAGGGGATGATCTTTATTACATTATGTTTAATAGTGAGACGAAACAAAAATTTCGTGTTGATTATTTTCCCGTTGCCAGTGAACTCATCAATCAAGCTATGGTTGGACTTATAACAGCAATAAAAAATAACGAACTACTTAGAAGAAAGTTATTTCAAGTCGACTTTCTCTCAACACTCAGTGGTGAATTGTTGATCAGCTTGCTTTACCATAAACCGTTAGATGAAGAATGGGAGAAAGAGGCTAGATCCTTAAAAACTACTCTTAGTGACATTGCCCCTGTTGATATTATTGGCCGAGCAAAAAAACAAAAGGTAATTTTAGACAAAGACTTCGTAATGGAGTCATTAACTGTTGCCGATAATACTTATGTTTATCAACAAGTGGAAAATAGCTTTACTCAACCCAATGCCACAGTCAACGAAAAAATGTTGTTGTGGGCTCAACAAGCAACAGCAAACTTAGGCGGCGATTTAATTGAGTTATATTGTGGTAATGGCAATTTCAGCATAGCAATGGCGGAAAATTTTGATCGGGTATTAGGTACGGAAATATCTAAAACGTCGGTAAAGTCTGCTCAAGTTAATATTGCCGCCAATAAAATAGCTAATATAGATATTGTTAGAATGTCTAGTGAAGAGTTTAGCCAAGCAATGAATGGTGAACGAAAATTTAGACGATTAGAAGGATTTGATTTAACCGCATATAACTATGATTCTGTGTTGGTTGACCCACCGCGCGCAGGGCTAGATCCAGATAGCGTTGAATTGGTTAGCCGTTTTGAACGTATTATTTATGTTTCTTGTAATCCTGAAACTCTAAAAGATAATTTAACTCAACTTTGCAAAACTCATACAATTGAAAAGTTTGCACTGTTTGATCAATTTCCCTATACCCACCATGTTGAAACTGGTGTGGTATTAACTAAAAAGAAATAGCTGATACCAAGTTATGCTTTAGAGCTCATTGCTAATGCACCACGTGCCAAAATACGTAACTGTAAAATGGTCCGTTGTGCTAAATCATCTCTTTCTTTTTTATCGACATCAAGAGCATCTGCTCCAGCACTAAAGACGATAACAACCGCAGCATTTGCTTGTAAATAAGCAACTTCTGCATTTAGTTTATTAGCGTGTTGTAAATAATCACAAAGCTCCAAGGTGAAATAGCGAATCTCTCTGCTAACCGCAGCACGAAAGGCAGCTGATGTTCCAGAACGTTCTCGCAACAATAACCTGAAGATATTGCCGTTGTTTTCCAGAAACTCCATAAAAGTGACAACAGAAATTTTAACAACCGAACCACCTTTCTCAATACGCTGACGTGCTTGGCGCATTAACTGGCGTAAGGTTAAACCTGCTTCATCAACTAATGTCAGACCTAATTCATCCATATCACTAAAGTGACGATAAAAAGAAGTAGGCGCTAAGCCAGCTTCTTTGGCAACTTCACGTAAACTTAGGCTGGAGAAACTACGTTCAGCACTTAACTGCCCTAAGGCAGCGTCGATTATCTGTCGACGAGTTTTCTCTTTTTGTTGCGCTCTGATACCACTCATCATTGACCATTTTAATTTTAGGAATTATTAGTTTTCTATCATACTGAATTAGAAAGGCATTGTCAGTTGAAGTATTTTTATTGCCAAATTTATTTCACTTGATACTTGACTGGTCTGATATGTGATATAAACTAGTGTACACTTGTACGCTGAAATTTTAGCATTACCCTCACCTCTTGGAAAGAATATGAATAAACCCAAACTTCTTTGGATAAACGTAAGCTTTTTCTTAATCACCTTTCTCGTTGCTTTTATTGGCGTACCTTACTGGGCATTCACTCATGGATTTGACGATAGCGTTATTATTTTTGCGATAATTTGTTTTATTTATTGCGGTATGTCGATAACAACCGGCTATCACCGTCTGTGGTCACATAAAACTTATCAAGCACATTGGAGTTTACGTCTAATTTTTGCTTTAGGCGGTGCATTCGCTTTACAGAACAGTATTTTACATTGGTGTTCAGATCATCGAATTCATCATAAACATGTTGATAATAATGATGTTGATCCCTATTCAGCTAAAATGGGCTTTTGGTATTCACATATCGGCTGGATGCTTAGAGAGTACCAAGCAAGTCGTTATAGCGACTATAGCAACGTAAGAGATATACAAAAAGATCCGATAGTGAGATGGCAACATAAGTATTATTTGCTTCTTGTTCTTTTACTTAATATTGGTATCCCGCTTGCATTTGGCTTATACAGCGGCGATGTAATTGGTAGCTTGTTGTTAGTTGGTTTTTTAAGATTAGTGTTGAGTCATCACACAACTTTTTTTATCAATTCACTCGCCCATGTCTGGGGTAAACAGACTTATACCGATAAAAATACTGCTAGAGATAACGGCTTTATAGCTTTCTTAACCTTTGGCGAGGGCTATCATAATTTTCATCATATCTTTGAGAATGATTATCGTAATGGCATCCGCTGGTGGCAGTTTGATCCAACTAAATGGCTAATAAAAAGCTGTGAATATTTAAGGTTAACGTCCAAATTACGGGTGAGCCCTGAAGACAGAATTGCTAAAGCTAAATTAGCCATGGTATTAAAACGTAGCCAGCAAAAATTACAATCCCATCCTGATGCAGAAAAACTATTGGAACGTTTACAGTATGAATACGATACTTTGGTGAACAAAATCAATGAATATTACGCGGCCCGTAAACAAGTATTCGCGATTAAAAAACAGAAATTAGTTAATGATGTTGAAAATTCAGAGCTAATGAAGCAATACCAAGAGTTAAAAGTACTGCTAGCTGAGCAACAGCGTAGTTGGCAGTTGTTTACCGAAAAATTTGCTTAAATACATAATAGTGACTTCTAATACTAAATAGCTAGTTACCTTACCTGCAAATCCTGCTAATATTTTTATAATTAGTAGGATTTGGGGAAATTTTTTGGCAAAACAAAGTACAAACTCATCTAAAGACAGCAAAATTAAACAATTCGACTACGACGTAATCATTATAGGTACCGGCCCTGGCGGGGAAGGTGCTGCAATGAATCTGGCCAAGCAAGATAAAAACGTAGCAATTGTTGAACGTTACCATAATGTTGGCGGTGGCTGCACCCATTGGGGAACTATTCCTTCTAAAGCTTTACGCCAATCGGTCAGTCGTTTAATTGAATACAATTCAAACCCATTATTTAACCAAGACAGCGGCGCTAAACATCTTACTTTTCAAGATATTCTTAGTCACGCCTCTGCGGTAATTCGCAAACAAGTTCAACTTCGCAGTGGTTTTTATAAGCGTAATCGAGTTGAACATATATTAGGTGAAGCCTCTTTTGTTGATGCTCATACCATAAGAGTTTTAAGAAAAGATGGCTCTGTAGAAAAAATTACTGCCGAAAAAATTATTATTGCGACAGGATCTCGTCCATATCGACCTGACGATTTAGACTTTAACCACCCGAGAGTATACGACTCAGACAGTATTCTTACCCTTAAACATGCGCCTCGGCATATCATTATTTATGGTGCTGGGGTTATTGGTTGTGAGTACGCGTCAATATTTAGGGGCTTAGGGGTAAAAGTTGATTTAATTAATACCCGCGATCGATTGTTATCATTTCTTGATACTGAAATGTCTGACTCTTTAAGTTACCACTTATGGAACAATGGTGTTGTTATTCGCCATGGTGAGCAAATTGAAAGTGTTGATGCTACAGACGATTCGGTAGTTGTGCATTTAGAGTCAGGTAAAAAAATGCGTGCTGACTGTCTATTATTTGCCAATGGCAGAACAGGCAATACTGCAGATCTAGATTTACCCGCTGCTGGTTTAACGGCAGATGGTCGAGGACAAATAGCAGTTAACGAAACTTATCAAACAAAAGTTGACAACATTTATGCTGTTGGTGATGTTATTGGTTACCCTAGTTTAGCCAGTGCGGCATTTGATCAAGGCAGAATAGCGGCAATTTCAATGTATGATACCAGCAAAAAAGCGCGCTTAATTGTTGATATTCCCACGGGAATTTATACCATTCCTGAAATAAGCTCAGTTGGTAAAACTGAACAAGAGCTCACTGCAGCAAAAGTGCCTTATGAAGTAGGTCGTGCACAGTTTAAGCATTTGGCACGAGCACAAATTTCTAATAACTTAGTCGGCTCGTTAAAGATTTTATTTCACCGTGAAACTAAAGAAATATTAGGCATTCATTGTTTTGGTGAAAATGCGGCAGAAATTATACACATTGGCCAAGCCATTATGCAGCAAAAAAATGGCGGCAATACTATCGAGTATTTTGTTGAAACAACCTTTAATTACCCAACGATGGCAGAGGCTTTTAGAGTTGCTGCGCTTAATGGTTTAAATAGATTGTTTTAAGCCATTATTTAAATGAAAAGGATAGGCATGAAGTTATTTCCAAGATTAATGATTTTTTTAAGTTTTGTAGTACTTAGCATGCCTACTTTTGCCGATGATATTTATAGCATTTATTTAGTACGCCATGCAGAAAAGCAAAAGGATAGTGATAACCCTCCGTTAACATCTTGTGGGCGATTACGAGCAAGACAGTTAGCAACAATATTGGCCGATGTTAAGCTAAATACAATTTATAGCACAACTACCCAACGAACAATGGCAACCGCACTGCCAATTTCCCAAGTTAAGAAATTGGCCATTAAAAATTATTCAGCTAAAAATTTAACTCAATTTGCTTTTAGCTTGAAACAGTTAAAGCAAAATGTATTAGTGGTGGGTCATAGTAATACCACACCACAACTGGTTGAATTACTCAGTGATGAAAAAGTATTGCCCATTGAGGATCATCAATACCAGCATTTGTACCAAGTGCAATTCTTTGAAGATAAAATTAATTTAACGTTATTAAAACAACCATTAATTTGTCGCTAATTTGCCAATAGCTTTGAATCACTAACTTTTAGAAATTAATGATGATTACTATCCGCTTTGACTTTACCCGCTTTAATTAATTCAATTTTAGTGATGTGAAAGGGGGCTCCCCATTGTTGAATGGTCATCATGTCAGTAACAAGTTGACCTTGTACTTTCACTTTGGCGCCATCTTGATGAAACTCTTTAGCCAAGTTCATTGGCAATAACTTTTCACCCTCAGCGGTAATCAGGCCAAAAAAACCACCTTCAAAATTCATATATTTAATGGTAGCTGTACGCCATTGGGTGTCTTGTTCACTGCTTTTTATCGTAGGGCTCTCAGTTTTTATTGGTAAAACATTACAAGCTTGAAGTAAAAACAGACAAGGTAAGGTTAATATAATTTTTATAACCATTTTATTTATAGCTACTTTATTTACAGTCAAACTCATAATAATACTCACTTTAATAATTTTAAGCTTTGCATCAGTTTAGATTATTTATACACAAATGAAAAAGGAGCCAAACAGCTCCTTTGTTATAAAACTGTACCCGTTTACTTATGGTATGGCTTAGATAAACGATGCACTGACTCAATAAAGTGACCAGCATGCTCTGGATCAACATCAGGATGAATACCATGACCTAAGTTAAAGACATGGCCAGTACCACCTTCACCAAAGCCAGCTAATATTTTAGATACTTCTTGTTCAATACGAGGTTTCGGTGCGTATAACATTGAAGGATCCATATTACCTTGTAACGCGACTTTATCGCCAATTCTGGCTTTTGCGTCTTCAATATCAATGGTCCAATCTAGACCTACGGCATCACAACCAGTTGCCGCAATGCTTTCTAACCACATACCACCATTTTTGGTAAATAAAGTTACCGGTACTTGGCGACCTTCATTGTGACGTGTTAAACCATCAACAATTTTTGCCATGTACTGTAATGAGAACTCATTATAATCACGAGGAGATAAAACGCCACCCCAAGTATCAAATACCATCACAGATTGCGCGCCAGCGGCAATTTGAGCGTTTAAATAGCTAATAACAGAGTCTGCAAGCTTATCTAACAACAAGTGAAGGGTTTGAGGCTCAGAAAACATCATCTTTTTAATTTTAGTGAACGCTTTAGAGCTACCACCTTCAATCATATAAGTGGCTAATGTCCATGGGCTACCAGAAAAACCTATTAAAGGTACTTCGCCTTTAAGTTCTTTACGAATAGTACGAACGGCGTTCATTACATAACCTAATTCATCTTCAGGGTCTGGCACTGCAATTTTATCAATATCAGCTTTACAGGTAATTGGACGTTCAAACTTTGGTCCTTCACCTGTTTCAAAATATAGACCTAAACCCATGGCATCAGGAATAGTTAAAATGTCACTAAATAAAATAGCGGCATCAAGAGGAAAACGGCGTAAAGGTTGAATGGTTACTTCACAAGCAAGCTCAGCATTACGGCATACCGACATAAAATCGCCGGCATTTTTACGCACTTCTCGGTATTCAGGTAAATAGCGGCCAGCTTGACGCATCATCCATACAGGAGTGTAATCTACAGGTTGGCGTAATAACGCACGTAAATAATTATCGTTTTTTAATTCTGTCATCTAATAAGTCTCTATTCTTGTATGCGCGATATTCTAGCATTGGCTTAACTTTGAATCCATGACCGACATCAAGTGAATTTATAGAAATATTTTGAAATACTTTTAAAAAAACTTAAATTTAACAATTAACCAATGAATCAGCAGCTTATAAAAAATACGACTGGCAAAAGCCATTATACGAAAAAACTCGTCGAGTTTATGCTCTATTAAAGTTGTTGCAGTTGGAAAAAGGGTTTGATATAAAATGCCTGCGCTAGTGAGAACAACCAATAAAAATAATAAGTTTTTAAAGTATAACTAAAAAGAGTTTTGTTTAACAAAACCGTTCAGCGAGCATTTCAAGCCTTACCTTTTGGTAAGGCTTTTTTATTACCTGCGATAATATATATGATGTTAGCTAAGAATAGAAAAGCGTTTAAACTTTAACTGAATAAAAGGAATTTTCAGTGGACCCTATATCGACAATGTTTTCAGGCTACTTATTAGCAATAAGTCATGCTGTTCAATAATGACCATCATGAAAGAGTTTGCTTAATACTCACTCCATAGGTGATAAAACACAAAATATCGACATCCCTTCCAATACCAAAAATATCAAAGTATGTACTGCAATGCTGCTATCACTTAGCAGCCTATGGTTGCCACAATAGCTTTATCATCAACTGATATTACAGGTAATGAATTATAAGAATAAAAAGCGATCGCTGAACGAGGTATAGCTTGCCAAAAGAATAAACAAGCATCTAGTAAAGCCTATAATAATTCAAAAAAGCTTTGCTAGTTGAAAAACAGCGCCTGACGGTTACAAAATCGATTATAAGTAGAATTGCAAACACACTTAAAGATAGACAGATAAACTTACATTACGCGCTTAATATTAACGAAAAAAGGTCAGTGTTTGAAGAACTATACTAACAGTGAACCTATCACTAAAATTAAAGGGTTATGATTTGCTTGGCCAAACTATATTGACTTGATACTACTTGTGGAAAATAGAAAAGCATAAGTGATTTAAGGTTAAGCCCTACGCCTTGAAAATAAGGCTTTAGCTCAAGTCAACAACTGTCACATTACAGAATTTTTAACTTTGGTTAGTCGCCTGCCAGAATGGCAAAGATGCTTTTACTTGGAGTTCTGTAAATAACTGTACTATTAAATTACTCAAGAACTAACAAAATCGTTCACTATGAAGTCCGCTTCAAGCTGTGAATTCAACTGGTGAATACAACGCTATCCATAAATGACAAGCGATCCAAACTCGATTTGTGAGCGAGTATACAGACCGCTTGAAGAATGATGTTCAAAAATATTTTGTTAAACAACATTTATTATAGGGTGATACATCCTGTCGGAGTTCCATCATCATCGAAAGAGCAATATGAAATCCGTACGTCATTTATATAAATAGATAGCCTAGATATAGCACCACTTTGGTAATAATCTGTCGCGGTACCTTCTATAACGCTTGTCCAGTTACCGTTATCATTCTGTTTGGCAAGGTAAGGAGTTTCACCCCATTTAGCTCCGTTTTCGTAATAAGATGTCCCCGTACCTTCTCTAACACCTAGCCATGTACCATTCTCATTCATCTTGGCAATGTAATTTATTTCATAAGATTTAGAAGCGTCAGAGTAATAGTCAGTCACAGTACCTTCTACAGTACTTACCCACCTGCCATCACTATTTTTAATGGCGATATAAGGCGCTTTTTGTGCGATGTAATTTTCACTTGTTCCATTATCTATTTTAACAGAATATCGAACTTGTGTGCCTGCTATAACGCCAACCCAATTGCCATTATCACTCTGTTTTGCAATATAAGGCGTTTCACTCTCTTTAAGACCATCATAATATCTACTATAAGCAATTTGCGTACCTTCCTGAACGCTTACCCAATAGCCATTATCATTCTGCTTTGCAATATAAGGATATGAACGCTGTACCGCTCCCCAAGGGAAATAGTCAAACGCAGTGCCGGCCTGAATACTCCACCATGAACCATCAGCATTTTGTTTGGCAATATAAGAAAATTCTTGGTTGAGATCACCTGAAACGTCATACCTAGTTAATTTTTCAACGTTTGTGACCCAGCAAAAACCGGTATCCATGTCTTCCTTAAATGTTAAATAATCATATACAAATTCAATATTAGTGGGATCGTCTATATAGTATTCATCACGCCTATTTAGATAACTCTTCCAAGTTCCAGAAGAATCCTGACGAGGAAGCCAAGTGAACACATTTTTTGAAAAATCTAAGGTGGACTCAGTAGTATATTCAACAGTACCACCTTCAGGGGGGGCAGAGTAATTATGGTCAGTTTGGTAGTTAGTACAGCTTAGTCCGCGAGGATCAGTATAGGCGAGATATTCGTCTAAGTTGGTTATTTCATCTTGATCGGCATCCTCTGCTGCATCATTAGAATTATTCATATCAAAATCATAGTACGCTTCCCACGCATTAGGCATGCCATCACCGTCACTATCGCGCATATCTATTTCTTGAATTTGGTATTGCTGTCCAAAATCACCTAAGGCGATGGAGTTGCCAATAAAATAAATACTGTAAATTTCGCCATGACTATCAGGTTGCCAGTTAAATGTTAACCCTGTTCCACTGGTATTAGCTGGGAAGCCAGACCAACGTAATGAGCTACTGTCAATTGTATTTTCATAGCCAAAAGCATTTTTGAATGGCGTTGTTTTTCCAGTCATAGTCATGGGGCCATGAATGTTTGGCGCGCCCTGCAAACTGACCTCTAGTTTAGGCAAGCCAAATAACTGCCACTTTTTTTCATACAGTTTTTTTAATCCGGTTTTTGGATAGCGGGCAATTTCTTTTGAGAAAATTTTCAAGTCGGTGTAAAAATTAACATCGACGCCAACGAAACTATCAAATTTAGTAAAGCTGTATTCAGAGAGAAATCCTTCATCAATTAAGTTAACTTGGGTAACTGCCTCAGCTGCTATTTCCCCATTTAAAAAGGGTTCAACTCTCACGGCAAGGCTGGCAACCTTATAAAAACGCACTTTAACCTCGGGTATTAGTCTTATTTCTGCCGAGACACTGCCTTGAACTTGGGCAGTAACGGTTAATGATTTATCAAAATTACGACTACTGGTTTCTTGCCATTGGCCATTTTCATACAGAGTATTAATACTGATTTGGGCGGATAGATGATTATTTACCGTTGCTTTGATAGCAGTCTCAGCTTTGGCGGTAAACTTTACATTCAGGGTTAAGGTGGTTTCTTGATAAACAGGGACACCACCTATAACATATTTTGAAGTAAACGTTCGAGTAAACACCTTCTTCATCGGATCATCAATGGTAGCCGAGCCTGCAAAATCAAACTCAACACTACCATCAAAGGAAAAATGACCTGTAACCGTTGTTTCATAACGTTCGATTGAGAAATAGTCCCATTCAATATCAGACGTCAACTGAGGTTCAAATAAGAACTCACCCTTCAGCGTTATACCGACGCTCGCTTCAATATCAATCGGATTTGATTTCGGCGCATTAACAGACCGCACAGTTAATAAACGTTGTTGAGATGCCAATTTACTTCTCTTGGCTAGGGCACCCGTTTCAGTAATCGTCAATAAATTATTTTTCCAGCTTAATGGCGATTGAGTTTTATTGATTATTGTAGCTGATAATTTTCTGCTCGCTAGAGGTTGTGCTGTAACTTGCTCCTCGGCGACCGATCTAAGATGTAATTTAGATGACATGGCCCCTGAT
>JALJPB010000124.1 GCA_022969175.1 Colwellia sp.
GGCGGAGACACTGGCGGCGGTAAAGCTGATGTTTTTATCTCAGAATACATTGAAGGAAGTAGTTATAACAAAGCAATAGAGTTGTTTAACCCTACTTCTCAAGAAATTGATTTATCTGCAGATAATTATAAATTAGGCCGCTTTAGTAATGGTGGAACAACAGCCTCCCTTATTACACTCGAAGGCGTTATTGCGGCACAAGGCACATATGTTATTGCCAATAGCCGAGCTTCTGATGCAATTAAAGCGTTAGCCAATATGGAGACTGGGTCACTTAGCCATAATGGTGATGATGCTTATGTACTTTATAAAAATGATGAAGTAGTTGATTCATTTGGTCGAATAGGCGAAGACCCTGGCTCAGCTTGGGGCTCTGGATCGTTCTCTACTAAGGACAATAGTTTACAGCGTAACAGTACTGTAGTTATTGGTGATACTGTGATTGATGACGAATTTGATCCGGCAACACAATGGACAGGCTCAGGTAAAGATAACATCGATGATTTGGGGCAACATTCTATTATTAACCCTGAAATATTCATTTCTGAATACATTGAAGGTAGCAGTTATAACAAAGCTCTGGAACTATATAATCCCGCAGTTATCGATGTCGATTTAACCGCAGCTAATTATCAATTAGGCCGTTTCACTAACGGTAGTACCGTACCAACCATGTTTGCAATAGAAGGTAATATTCCAGCAAAAGGTACTTTTGTTATTGCCAATACAGGTGCAGCAAGTCAAATTTTAGCGGTTGCCAATCAATTGACCAACAACATCAGCCATAATGGTGATGATGCTTATGTATTGTATAAAGATGGTGTAGTGATTGATTCATTAGGCCGAGTTGGCGAAGACCCTGGTTCAGAATGGGGCTCAGGTTCAGAAAGTACTAAAGACAATACTCTGGTAAGAAAAGCTTCAGTAACAACGGGTGACACCATTATAGATGACATTTTTGCACCTGAATTAGAATGGAATGGTTTTGCTAAAAATACTTTTGATTTTCTTGGTAGCCATGAAATGGATGATGGTAGCATTGAACCACCAGATAATTTAGGTGTATGTGCTGACCCTGCAACCTTAATCCATCAAGTTCAGGGAACTGTTGATATATCACCATTACTCAATGAAACTCATATTATTGAAGGTGTTGTTACTGTTGTATTATCAAATTCAAGTGGTTTTTTCATCCAAGAAGAAGCGGCAGAACAAGATGGCGACCCGGTAACATCTGAAGGTCTATTTGTCTTAAATAATACAAATACAATAATACCTACTCAAGGTGATGTCGTCCGTGTTTTAGGTACTGTTTCTGAATATTTTGGTAAAACACAATTAGAAGCCAAGCAAGACTTATTACAGTGTGGAACAACTACGTTTGCAGCAATTAACCTCGCTTTACCTTTTAGTTCAGCACAAGCTAAAGAATCTTTAGAAGGTATGTTTGTTAGTATTAGCGAAGATTTAACCGTAACAAATAATTATTATTTAGGCCGTTATGGTGAAGTCACTTTATCTAACGGTCGTTTATATGTGCCTACTAACCTTCATCAACCAGGGTCAACAGAAGTAACTGATTTAGCGGCACAAAATGCGTTAAATAAAATAACCCTAGATGATGGTGTAAATGGTCAAAATCCAGATAATATCATCTATCCAACAGGTGGGTTAACAGCACTCAATACGCTAAGAACTGGTGATACAGTAACTAGCTTAAATGGTGTTGTCGATTTTAGTTTCGGGCTTTACCGCATTATTCCTAATGAACAGCCTGCCTTTAACTTTATTAATAGCAGAACTGCAGCGCCTGAGTTATCTGCTGAGGGTAATTTAAAAATCGCTAGCTTTAACGTGCTCAATTACTTTAATGGTGATGGCATCGGCGGTGGTTACCCAACATCAAGAGGTGCAGATAACGCTGAAGAATTTGTTCGTCAACGCGATAAAATTATCTCGGCGATAACAATAATGAACGCCGATATTATTGGTATCCTTGAAATGGAAAATGATGGGTTTGGCGAAAATAGTGCTATTCAAGATTTGGTTAATGGCTTAAACGCTGTTGCGCCTAGTGATGTAAATTATAGTTTCGTTAATCCACATATTCCAGCTGATGAAGAAACTGGTATAGAGATATTGGGTGGCGATCACATTAAAGTTGCGATGATCTATAACAATAAAAAAGTTACTGAGGTTGGTACTGCTGCATATGTTACTCAATTCCCATTTGAATACCATAACCGCCCACCGATGGCACAATCGTTTGCGTTAACTGAAAATGATGAAAAAATAACGGTTGCGATTAACCATTTTCGTTCTAAAGGTTGTTCAACAAGTGGCGGAGTAGAAAACGAAGATAAACTTGATGGACAAGGTTGTTATAACTTACGACGAGTTCAGGCAGCACAAGCAACTGTTGAATGGTTAGCGCAATTTCCAACAGGTATCGACGATGAAGATATTTTAATCATTGGAGATTTAAATGCCTACAGCAAAGAAGACCCTGTTACTACCATACAAGCTGCTGGTTATACTAATTTGACTCATAAATTTAGTGGTGATTTTGGTTATTCATACAGCTACCAAGGAGAAACAGGGACGTTAGATCATGCCTTAGCTTCAGCTTCTTTAACTGCTCAAGTGCTTGATTTAACTGAATGGCATATCAACTCTGATGAACCAGTTATTATCGACTACAACACTGAATATAAAACGCCGGATAAATTATCCAGTCTTTATAACAGTGATGCTTATCGTGCATCAGACCACGATCCTGTTGTACTTAGTATTAACTTATCACCAGCACTACTAAAAGGTGATTGGGATAATGATGGTGATGTTGATATCAATGATGTCCGTGCATTTATGGTTGCGTTGCAAACTCGACTACCCATTGATATGGCCTTTGACTTAAACAGTGATGGCACCGTCAATATTTTAGATATTCGTTTTATGATGACACTTTGTACAAGAGAACGCTGTGCAGCCTAATTTGGCTTAAGTATTTGAGATCATGGCCATATGTCATGATCTCACCCTAATTAACTACTTATTTATAGAGAACAAGGAATTACAATGAAAAAAATTATATTAATTATTAGCTTATTATTTGGCTTTAATGCTCAAGCAGGTTTGATTTCGATAGAATTATCAGATGACCATGTTGGGGTTGGTGAATCAATAACAGTCAACTTGATTGCCAGCGACTTTAGTCCTTTTGACACCTTCGATTTTGACTTCGAATACAATACCAGTTTATTTAGTTATGAAATGGATTCGTTAACTTCAGACTTATCACTTGCTTTACCTTTATTCTTTGGAGCTACGGAAAACGGCAACGGTTTAGCTATTTCATTCGTCGATTTCTTTCCTTATTTGAATACAGACTTTGTATTGGCTAGTTTTGAAATAACAGCAACTTCTGTAGGCTCGTCAGAATTTTCGCTAGGGAATGTTTTATTCTCAGACTTCTTTACCCCAATAGATGTTGATAGTTCTGCTCAAGCATCCGCGTCTATACCTGAGCCAAGCACTTGGATCTTGTTTCTAGGTGCGTTAATGCTTTTTGGTCGTATCAAGCGCTCTGTTTAATTATTACTAATAGTTAAAAGGGTAGCTATATGACATAGCTACCCTTTTATTTTTTAGAACTATATTTTTAAATGAAAAATTTAAAAATATAGTAAAAGTCTAATTACGACAACGCATTTATTAGAAAGAACCATAAACGTTAAAATTTTAATTCACTTAAAAAAGACTTGCCATAACTCATGGTCTCTAATTTAAATAAACTTGCCAAAGTTTGGCCGATATCGGCAAAGGTACTGCGTTGCCCTAGGTTAACGCAATCGATATGGTTGTGATAGGCAATTACGGGGACAAATTCGCGAGTATGGTCATTGCCAGGCCACGTGGGATCGCAACCGTGATCTGCGGTTAATAAAAGTAAATCATCATCAGCCATTTGATTTAAAAATTGCGCTAAACGTTCATCTAAATATTCCAATGCTTCACCAAAACCTACCGGATCACGTCGATGACCAAAGTCTTGATCAAAATTAACTAAATTAGTAAAGATAATACTATTATCAACTGCGGTCTCCATGTGAGCTAGCGTTGTATCTAATAATGCTGGAATACCAGTCGCTTTGGTTTTAATACTAATACCTTGATGAGCAAAAATGTCAGCAATTTTACCAACACTAATTACATTACCACCTGCTTGTGTTAATTTTTCTAAAACAGTTGTTCCAGGAGGCAGTACCGAATAATCTCTTCGATTACCTGTGCGCTCAAAGTCGGCAGGGCTTTCACCAATAAAAGGACGGGCAATAACACGACCAATATTCATCGGATCGAGTATTTCACGTACCTGCTCGCAATACTTGTAAAGTTTGTCTAAGCCAAAGTGCTGTTCATGAGCAGCCACTTGAAAAACACTGTCTCCAGATGTATAGCAAATAGGTAAGCCTGTTTTGATATGTTGCTCACCTAAGTCAGCAATTATATTGGTGCCAGAGGCATGGCAATTACCTAATAAATCAGTATAACCCGTTACTTGGTTTATCTGTGCGATTAGCTCAGGTGAAAAGCTATTCTTTTTATCAGTAAAATAAGTCCAATCAAATAAAACAGGCACGCCAGCCATTTCCCAGTGGCCACTGGGGGTGTCTTTACCGGTACTAATTTCAGCGGCATAACCATAAGCCCCTTTGCATGGAGCTACAGGTTCAACGCAAAGTGTTCGATTTGATGCTTGCTCACAAGCTCTTACCAAACCTAGTTTGCTTAAGTTAGGAAGCTTTAATGGTCGGTTTTTACTTTGCTGAAATTTGTAAGCCAAATTTGCAAAGGTATTGGCATTAACATCACCAAAAGCTTCAGCATCAGGGGCATGACCTAGGCCAAACCCATCAATAACAAGGATAATAGCTCTCGCCATGACTTTTTCTCTTTATATAAATTTACGAGGATATTCAAATGATTATTTAATGAGCTGATAGATTACTGGCTCAACTATTACTTCAGTGGCTGATATTTCAACCGCAGTTAAGTATTGTTTGATCGCAAGTATTGCTTGGGAGTTGTTTTTGGCATGTACCACAGCAATAATATCGCCTTCAGCCACTTTCGTGCCTTTAGGTTTAATCTCACTAAAGCCAACGCTATAGTCTAGGCTTTGGTTATGATCGACACGACCACCACCCATTTCAACTAATGCCATGCCAATAGCACAGGTGTCCATTGTGCCAATAAAACCAGACTTAGCAGCTACTATGGTTCTAATTATATTAGCTTTAGGGAGAATGTTTTCACCATTTGATAATAAATCAGCAGGACCGCCCATTGCGGTGATCATTTGACTGAACATTTCTGCTGCTTTACCAGAAGCTAGTGCATCTTCTGCTAAATCTTTAGCTTGTTCAATATTATCGGCTATTTTACTGGTTAAAAGCATACGAGCAGCAAGCGCTATAGTAATTTCATGTAATCTTGGCTCTCGATATTTTCCTGTTAAATAGTCGATAGTTTCTTGTATTTCTAGCGCGTTACCGACCGTTGTTCCTAGTGGCTGATTCATATCTGTAATTAATGCTTGTGTTGGTGTACCTGCACCATTAGCAACTGACACTATTGAATGAGCTAACGCTTGAGCTGATTCAATATCAGCCATCATGGCACCATTACCCACTTTGACATCCATTACTAATGACTCGAGACCCGCCGCTAATTTTTTTGATAAAATTGACGCAGTGATCAACGGAATTGACTCTACCGTGCTTGTTACATCTCGGATGGAATATAGGCGTTTGTCAGCAGGGGCTAAATCTTTGGTTTGTGAAATAATTGCTGTACCTTGCTCTTTAACAATTACTTGGAATTCTGGCAGGCTAGGGCGGACATTAAAACCAGGGATAGCTTCTAGTTTATCAACCGTGCCGCCCGTATGACCCAGGCCCTGACCGGCAATCATTGGAACGTTAGCACCACAAGCGGCAACTATTGGTGCTAACATTAAACTAACCTTGTCGCCTACACCACCTGTAGAATGTTTATCAACAATAGGTTTATCTAATTTACCCTGCCAGTTAACAACAGTTCCTGAGTCACGCATAGCCATGGTTAGGTTAACCACTTCTTCGGTTGTCATGCCATTTAACCAGATGGCCATAGCCATAGAGCCAACTTGTGCATCGGTGAAACCACCATTTTTAAGGCCATCAACAAAGCATTTAATTTCATCTTCTGTTAATGCTTGGTTATTACGTTTTTGACGAATAATATTTTGAGGTAGGTACATAGTGAGTCCTTAAGATAATCGTTGTGCCGTAAAGTATTGGGTAGCAATTGTGCTACCTTCCATTCTTCTAATTGGTTTAGCTGGTTAGCTGTAGCTACTAAAACATATTGACTAATAAATAAGCGATGGCTTGCCTTCAAGCACCACAGGATAGTGTTAATTGTTGTTATTAAGCTTTAGTGATTAGTGGCTATCAATAGTTTAAATTTATATTGGTTTTACTTAACTTTAGTTTTTATCAAAACTTACGGCTCTATTAATTTAACAAGCTAATATTGTTGTTTTTTTGTTCTTGTGTCAACGGTTAATTGTATGTATTGACCAAATGGTCAGTATTTGTGTTTATTGGTGTTGTTATTGTTTTGTTTAAAACTCTTGTTTTAATGTCTTTCGTGGTTACTGTTGCGTTTTATTTATCCTTGTGGCAATATCTTTGTGTAATACTGACCAGATGGTCAGTATTTTCATTTGAGTTTTTTAATTGTTAAAAAGGGTTTTTATGTCAGTATTAGAAGTCTTTGGTTATATTGCTAGTGTTCTAATTGCCCTGTCTTTAATGATGTCTAATATCAAACGCTTACGTTGGATTAATCTATTTGGTGCTGCCGCCTTCAGCGCTTATGGTTACTTTATTGATGCCTATCCCGTTTTTATTCTTAACGGGTGGGTTGCTTTGGTGGATGCTTACTATTTAGTGCGTATTTATCAGGAAAAGGATCAATTTGACTTAGTTAGGTTAAAGTCAGTAAAGACACCACTATTTAACTTATTAAAAGAACGATACGGTAAGGATATTATTCATTTATGTAAAAAGTTCAAATGGCAGCAACTTGATGATGCCATAGTTTTTTTACTTTTTAGAAACATGAAACCTGTCGGTTTTTTTGCTTATCGAGAATTGAATGATGCTGGTAAAGTTGAAGTGTTACTTGATTATATTATTCCTGAAGACCGTGACTTTAAAGCAGCTAAGTATATGTTTGATGATAGTAATCAACTTAAACAAGAAGGCATAACACATTTAGTGGTTGACCCTAGCGACCTTGAACATGAGATATACTTAACGCGAGTTGGCTTTAAAAAGTTGGCAACTGGTTTTGAGCTACAACTAAAGTAGCGGCTTACTTTTTACTTCCTTATTCTAGTTGCATATCACGGTTTACTTTTACTTTTACTTTTATTTTTTTCCTTTTTACCGGTAATACCTATAATACTGCTTGAGTTTACTCTCAAACGGCAAAAATATATGTATTAGTGATTGCTAAAATTCACCTTACAACAGTCGCTGTAAGGCTTAGTACAGGCTTCAACATATTCTTTCATCGGGCTAGATTGTTAAATAATAATATTTTAAAATCTTTCATTTATACACTGATAACATATCGTTTAACCCCTACCATTACTCTTGAATGTTCAAGTATTACAGCATTCACTTAAATCATTCAATGATACCTTAATCTAGCGCTTTAGCGTGATGTCTGAGCTTAAATCCATTCGAATAATGATATTTAGTACGTTACTGTCATTAGTATTGAATCGGTCAGTTAATTTGAGTGTCTCTAAACTTTTAATAGCTTGATGTATTGATTGTTAACGACGAGATTAATTTATGCTAAATATAGCGGGTTAAAATAGTGCGACAAAATGTAGATACATCGATTCAAGAAAATATTTATCGTAAAATTCAATATTTAGATGATAAATAACTACTTTTAAACAGACATAAAAAAACTCGGTTTGAGCATTAGCCCAAACCGAGTTTTTGTTTCTCTATATTAGTGCTAGAACTTGTAGTTCACACCAATTTTCATTTGCCAGCCTGAAGAGCTCAGGTTTGTGCCTGTATAGTTACGAGTATCTGCGCCGCCGTAAACATTTCCTAGAACATATTTACCGTCGTCATCTAGACGAATAAAGTCGTAAATAGCTTTACTGGTGTAGGCAACAGTTTTCTCAACACCCCAATCATCATTTAGCATATTAGCAAAGTTATCAATCATGAAGAAAATTTCACCTTTATGACCCTCAGCAAAGCCAGCAAATTCTTGCTTGATGCTAATGTCCATAGTAGTTACCCATGGTTGGGTTGCTGTGTTTCTATCAAGAATTTCACCACGTTCACTAATACCCGCTTGGTCTAAGAAAACTTCTAGTTCAGCCCAAGAGATATATGAGTCGTCCCAGTTTACATTTGCATCTTGCGCACCTGATGGAATATAAGCTAAGTAAGCAGAGTTAGAGTAAAAGTCTTTAGTATCACCAAAGTCACCTTTTTTATACATGCCCATTGTCCAACTAAATGGACGACCAGAGCGACGTTCAAAGAATAAATTGAAGTTAGTATCGTAACCTTCGAAAAGCTGGGTTACATAGTTGAAGTTAAATTTAAAGCTATGTTCAACTTCGTAATAACCACGACCAACAAAATCAACGTTGCGACTTTGAATGTTGTTGTACTTGTAGTTACTTTGAGCACGTGAAGAGCCACCAGCTTGGTTTTCAGTAACATCTTGATGTGCATAAGACATTGACATGCTGATGCCATTGTCCCATTGCTTAGCAAGCGCTGTTGAAATAATGATTGAACGACCATCATCTGGCGCATTTGTCATTTGAATATCAAAGTTGTCAGCTAAGTCTCCTTGGTAACGGCTTTCATAAATAATACGTTCGCCATCTGCTGCAACACCTGATTGAACTAACGCGGTGTTAGTCCATACCGCTTCGTTTTCTTTAACGTGGTACATTAATTCTGTTGACCAGTTAAAGTTATCGCCAAGTCCTGAAATATCAAAACTATAATCTGCAGCGATACGTGCACGCCAGCTTGAAGGCAATTTAAAGTTAGGATCTGTGTAGTTAGTACTACCAGCGCCTTGAGTTAACGAGTCCTGAATTGCTTGTGGCACTTCTGAGAATGAGTCGACAGTATTAACATCATAATAAGCATCGATAGCACTGGAAGGTGCTGCAACATTGGTTAAACCATCTTTTTGGAAAGGGTTGTTATACCAAACATTAGGGATACCACCTTGGAAACGACCAACACCTGCAGAAAGCGTTAAATCTTCAGTAGTAGTCCATTCAACATTAATACGTGGCAGAATAATATCTAAACCGTCAAGGTTTTCTTGGTTGCTGTGACCATAAGTATTTTGAAATGCGGTATTGAGTGTAGGGGTATCACTCGATGATAAACGTTCATAACGAACACCTGCAGTAACCACAACATCATCACTTACATAGAAGGTATCTTCAACATACAAAGACAATTGGCTACGCGATACATCATAAGCAAGGTCGTTGACATTATTGGTATAGGCATTGTCGTAACTGAATTCGCTGTATTTACCTATGGTTTGATCTTCAAACTCGCCAAAACTAGCAAATTCCCAAGAGCCTTTAGAATTTTCGCCAAACAAGTTATATAAATTTAGGTCTTCATACTGAATACCAAAATTAATTTCATGTTCATCTAGTAAATAAGTACCAGCAAAAGAAAGCACTAAATTTTTTGTTTGAGATACATTGGCATGACGGTATACGTCGCTACCAAAATCAAATGAAGGGCCGCGGTAGAAAGTAATGGCTTTAACAGCACCGATATCAGAGTTTGCAATACTGTCAGACTTAACATCTTTATAACTGATGCCGATTTCTGTACTAAATTCATCGCTCCAATCAGAATAAATTTTAGTGGCAATATTGCTCATTTTTGTTGCGTAGGTATAACGACTAGAAGCCATTGTTACTGTGCTGCCACCCGTACCAAAATTACGTTCATCTTGGTCATCTTGCCATTGGTAAGTGAAATCTAGACGATGAGTATCACTGATATTCCAGCTTAATTTAGCCAATAATGTTTCATTGGTATCAATAGGGTTACCACCTAGCGAGTCTTCTAAACCATAAACATCACCTAAAATACGATTAAACTCACTAAACTGCTCTGGTGAAATATCATATTCATGAGTCGCGCCAGAGTTTTCAAAGCCGTAATCCATCGCTAGTTCATTTGACCAATTCGAGTAGTTAACAAAAAAGAATAATTTATCTTCAATGATTGGCCCGCCAACATTAAAACCAAAACGTTCAACAGTAGCAATAGGTGCGACCATTGTGGTTTCAAATGTTTGATGACCATCATCATCAACCACATTACTACCATCTTCAGTAATTTTACTTATTTTAGGTACATCTCCCGCCATGCTAGGCGTAGACGTTTCAGCAAAACCCGAAAACTTAAATTCGTTTGAACCAGACTTTGTTACCGCATTAATTGTACCACCGCCGAAGTTACCTTTAGCTGCCGAGAAAGGTGATACATCAACGGATATTTGCTCAATAGCATCAAGAGAAACTGGCGGTTGTTGAGTAGGGTAGCCACCATAGTTAAGACCAAAGTCATCATTTTGGCTAATCCCATCCACCGTTAAGCTATTAGATCTTGGGTTACCACCAGCAAAGACTAATTCACCATTACCATTAATGGATGCTAGCGGATTCATACGAGCAACATCTTTAATATCACGGTTAAAGCTTGGCGCATTGTTAATGGCATCAGCGCCAAAAACACTGTTTGAACCACCAGGAGTTTGTAAGAAACGATTGCCGGTAACTTGAATACGTTCGATATTATCACTTTCTAATTGCTGATTAAGTCGAAAGGTATCACCAAGGCTTAAAAATATATTGTCTAAGGTAGCATCACTGTACGTATCAGAATCGATAACTACCGTATAAGGACCACCAACACGTAAGCCTTTAGCAACGAATGAGCCTGATTCATTCGTTGTAAATTGACGGGTTGTGCCTGAAGGCTCATGCAAAACTGTAATTTTTACATTAGCTGCAGCATTACCGTCAGGATTTAGAATTTTACCACGCATCGATGAAGATGTTTCTGCTGCCATCGCTGATGTAGAAAGGCCAATAGCGATGACAATCGCACTAGCTATTTTTGATATTCTTAGTTTGTTCATCTTCGATTTATTCCCATATTGTTATAAAAGGAACTAACGTGATTTTAGCCTACTGACATGAAAAGTAAGCATTAAGTTAGTTCGTTAATCTCTTAAAGTTAGTCATGTTTAAAATATTTTTTATTTGCTCTAACGGCATATTTATCAATAAGTCATTAGTATCGAGCAGCACTTTTCTTTTATAGAGACTTTTCTAGAGTCTACTTTTCCATCACATGTGT
>JALJPB010000125.1 GCA_022969175.1 Colwellia sp.
AAAAAACATTCAAACTGGCACAGCAATTAATCGAATTAGTTCCAGTGGATATTGACTATATTAATATCGGTGGCGGCTTAGGCATTCCTTATTTTCCTGGTGAACGACGTCTCGATTTAAAGCCCATCAGTGATAATCTGAAAGAATTATTAACTGAATTTGAACAGACATTTGCCACCATAAATATCGTGATGGAATTAGGCCGTTATCTTGTAGGTGAGGCCGGAGTTTATGTCAGTAAAATTATTGATAAAAAAATCTCAAGAGAAACTACTTACTTAATTTGTGATGGTGGCTTACATCACCACCTTGCTAATTCGGGTAATTTTGGTCAAGTAATCAGAAAAAACTATCCGGTAGCAATAGGCAATAAAATAGTAAATCAAAATGATGCCGCTCTTACAAAGATAGAAAAAGTCAACATAGTCGGCCCTCTTTGTACACCACTTGATATTTTAGCTGATAAAGTTAATTTACCAAAAGCTATCATTGGTGATTATGTTGTTGTTTATCAATCTGGTGCCTATGGCGCCTCAGCGAGCCCAAAAGACTTTTTGAGCCAACCAAGTGTAAGCGAAATATTACTTTAAAAGCATGTAATAACATTATATGGTTTATTAATAAAAAGTTAATTACTGTTATGCTCTATTGATGACTATAATTGACATTAACAGTCAAATTCTGTGTTATGGACTCAAAAAATGAGTGAATATTCAATTGCCAAGCATTTTAGCCAATACTTTCAAATTAAATTTGCAGGTACAAAACAGCTAAGGCAAGAAGCTTTTAAGATTCGATATGGCGTTTACAGCCAAGAACTCGGCTGGGAGCCTGAGAATCCATTAGAGATGGAAACTGATGAATGTGATGACTATGCATTTCATTGCTTATTAGAACATAAACGTACAGGCGCTTTTGCCGGTTGTGTTAGATTAGTTATTCCACCTGTACAACAACCAAGTCTACAACTTCCCTTCGAAAAAAACTGCCTGCATACAGCAAGAACTGAACTCATTGATTCGACAAAATTGCCAAGAGGAAGCTTTGGTGAAATATCGCGCCTTGCAGTTTTAGCTTCATTTCGTCGACGTGAAAAAGAAAAAAATTCTCCTTTTGTCATAAACAAAATAAACCTCGAAACAATTTACACTGAAGACGAACGTCGAAACTTCCCCAATATAGCAATGGGGTTATACCTAGCCGCAGTTTCATTGGCCGATATCTGCAATCATTCCGGTACCTTTGTTATGATGGAACCAAGACTAAATAGACGCCTAACTCGGTTTGGCTTACCTTTTGAACAA
The DNA here is from genome assembly GCA_022969175.1 of Colwellia sp. Taxonomy (GTDB): domain Bacteria; phylum Pseudomonadota; class Gammaproteobacteria; order Enterobacterales; family Alteromonadaceae; genus JALJPB01. The sequence goes on from JALJPB010000125.1 coordinate 1,305, forward strand.
GTTGGCGAAACAATGGATTATCACGGTCAAAGAGCTATGTTTCATTTGCCTCGAATAGGGTTTTCTTCACAACTTAATAGTGAATTAAAAGAACTGTATGACGTTATATACAAAGATTTAGTTAGCCAAATTTCATTAGTGCCATTTTCAAACTCCCCTGACAGGTAATCACACCCCTTTTGGTATATTAATTCAATAAAAGGATTTAATTCTATGACAGACTGCATATCTCGCATTGCACAAGTACTTAATAAGCATGCTTCATTACTATCAAACCAAGATGATTTAGTACCTTATAACAGGGGTACAGAGGGTTTTTCTAATAATAGTGGTGAAGGCATAGTTGCCATAGTAAAGCCTTATAATACTGAAGATGTTAGCTGCTTATTAAACTTAGCAAATGAATTATCTTCAATACCTGATCTTCGTTTTACCGTTAACCCCATTAGTACTGGCTTGAATTGGGGCTATGGCACTAGTCAACCACCACGTTGTAACTCCAGAGTAGTTATTCTTGATTTATCATCATTAACCAATATTGAATTCACAGCCGACTTGGGGTTGATAACCGTTGAACCTGGGGTAACACAAAAACAGCTTAGTGACTTTCTTATAGGCCAAGGCGATAGCTTTATGGTTCCGGTAACAGGTGCAGGACCAAGTTGTTCAATTTTGAGCAATGCTATTGAAAGAGGCTACGGAATAACCCCCAATACAGATCATTTTGGCGCTGTAACTGCAATTCATGGCTATTGGGCTAACGGAACAAAATATACTTCAGCCATCAACGAACTGGATCAATCAGAAGAAAAAATAGTCGACAAAACCTATAAATGGGGGGTTGGACCGTATCTCGATGGGTTATTTACTCAATCCAATTTTGGTGTTGCTACATCTATGACTATAAGACTAGCTAAAAAACCAGAGAAGTTTGTTTCTTTCATCATTAGAGTTCCTTCTGATAGCGATATGGAGCAAGCAACTTTACTAATTCGTAAAGTTTTATCTGACTACGAAGGAATTGTTGGCTCAATTAACTTAATGGATAAAAGAAGACTGCTGTCAATGTTTGCCGATAACCCTTCACCAAGCGAGCACAAGGTGATGTCTGATGAGTTAATAAAAACACTTAGTGACTCTCTGCAAACCTCTGATTGGACAATTATGGGCAGTATTTATGGCACAGAAGGTGTCGCTAAGATTGTAAAAAAAGAAATCAAACAAATTTTTAGTCAATTAAATTGCAGTCAAATATATTCTGACAGTGCCATTTTTCCAATTGCGAATAAAGTGATTAAGTGGACACCTAACTTTTTATTCAAGCACATACCTGTATTGTCCCTCGTTAAAAAGCAACTAGCATCCTTTGAACGTGGAAAAGAGATCATGCTAGGCCGACCTAATAAAATGGCTTTAAAGTTAGCCTACTGGCGTCATAAAGATGCCAAGAAGATAAAACCAGAAGACTTATCACCAGCAAAAGATGGTTGTGGTTTATTATGGTATGCCCCATTAGTTACCATGAACCCTACCGTTATGAGAAAGTACGTAGAGTTTATAAGAGCAACTTGTCCCAAATACAATATCGAGCCTTTAGTTACATTTACCAATTTAAAGCACGATTGTGTCGATAGCACTATTCCGATTATATTCGATTTATCTAACCCTCAAGCGGTGGAAGATGCACATAATTGTTTAAAAGACTTAGTACTTAATGGCTTGAAATTAGGCTTTGTTCCTTATCGTTTAAATATAGATCAGCAACAGTGGTTACTCGATGCTAATTCACCATTTTGGCAAACGACCAATAAAATTAAATTGGCATTAGATCCTAACCAAATATTAAATATTGGCAGGTATAACCCTCAGTAAAATTGACAGTGCTAAAATAGAACTGTCAATTAAAGGTGTGAAGTAAAACTATCTAAAAAAATAATTTGTTAAAAAACGCGACTACTTTTCTTTTTGACTTTCTGGCAATGGCTCTATTCGGGGAAAGAGTCACCTCCCCTCCTTGACCAAGGTGGGAAAATGGGTCTTCTACTACCCACTCAGGCTCTAAACGATCCCATGCATGATATGCATTCTTATAACTATTAATTTTAACAAATTGTTGATCAACTTCCGGTATTTGATTAACCATTAGCTCGCAAGTATCAACAAGGTCATAATCATCTAATTCACCTGTTTGAATCATCACAGGCGCACCCGTTAGGTTTTCAAAATCAAAACCAGGTAATAGGTTATAAACCCAACAAACAGGATAGTGTGCCACATGACCGGCAAATCGGTATTCATTACCCGTCATAGCCATATAATGCTCGGTAGCGGTTAGCATCGACAATACTCCACCCCAAGAAAAGCCAATAACACCGATACGATTTTGATCAATTTCATCTCGTGTAGCTAAATACTGCAAAGCTGCGAAGGTATCAGGTAGGGTTTCTTGTGGTAAAGCGGGCCTGTCCTCACTACCTCCTTGCATACCTCTGGCTCCCCATAAGTCTACTTCAAGGGTCGCTATGCCCATTTTGTTTAACGCTTTAGCATAAAACGACCCAGTACTATCCACACCGCTGGTACTGTGTAAAATTAGCACTGCAGGTACTGGGAGGTTACTCTGATTTTTAGGAAGGCGATATTGTCCTGATAACTGCCATTGAGCATCCTCTGTTTGCACAGGAATACTGACATAATAAATACTAGGTAAGTCATTGGTAAGTTTTTTGGCTAGTGTTGGAGATAAAAATAAAATACTGAGTAGTACGATCAAGATTGATAACTTGTTCATTGATAAATTCCTTTTAATATTTATCCATCAAAGTGATGAAAAATTCACCACTAAAAGTAGCATAAATGTTATGTACTCGCCACAACAAATCACGTAAACCATTAAATTATAAGAAAAATATACAATTCACTTTCTAAACGAACTGAAAGTGAACGCAATATTTAGACAAAAAAAATGCCTCAATAAGAGGCATTTATTAATACAGTTTTTAAAACTAAATATTATACGTTTTTACGGTATCTGCCAGCAGCTAAACCCATAAGAGCTAAACCAAAGATAGCAACAGTAGTAGGTTCTGGAATAGTATCGCCTACAGCAATACCACCACCGTTGGCCTTATTATTTGCACCAAAGATAGCAGTTGCGGAATAAAATACGTCCGACATTTCATTATTAAGTGTATTGGTATCGAAATTATCCATTGCTAACCCGCCTATAGCTGATAAATCTACGCTAATGAAGCCAGCTGCATAAGGTCCTGACGAACCACCAAAAGAAGTAAATACAACATTATCGACATCTAATGTTAACCATATCACTGGGTTAGCATCTTCTGTATAGAAGCCATCTATATCAGCACCGGTCTCAACATAAAAGTTGAAAAAACCACCCGTTTGAAATCCACCTGCACCGTCAGCCAGTAAACCACCAAATTCAAATGTTAGTTCACAACCAGGACACAAACCAAGACCATTAGAGTATTCATTGAGTTTTGTTACAATACCACTACCTTGCAACTCATCACCAAAAATAACGGTTGCAGGGTTGATTTCCGCTGAAGGGTTATAAGTACCTATATCTGCACCAGTAACAAACCACTGGGTAAAATTAAGTGACATTTGCATGTCAGATTCACCATGAGGTACATCCAGGTAATCAGGGTCAAAAACAACACCACCTATATTAATATCACTTGCATGAGAAGTTAGGCTTGCTGCAGCAAGTGATAGTGCCATTATCACTGTTTTTAGAGCTTTCATGTTAATTCCTTGTAGTATAATTTATCATAATCTTACCTTTAGAATGCATAGCTTATGCCAAAAATAAAAAACACTATAAAAACAATGAATTAAACAACAACCCACTAAATTCACACCTAACAAAACAATAATTTGTAAAATAAGCTGACACTCTCATCGATGGAAAAATTTATCACCTAATCGTTCATACTTTCAAGTTGGTTGCGAATTTTATTTATACGCTCTTTAACACCAACATTATCAATCTGAATTTTATTGAGCAATATCGTACTTTCTTTATAATTGTTATTGTTTAAGTGAAGTTCCGCTAAAGCTAACAGAACATTTGTATCTGTCGACCCCTTACTTTCTGCCTGTTTCAGTATTTCCATCGCTTTCTTAGTATTTTTATTGGCAATCAGTATCACCCCATAAGTTTCTATAACAGGTAAGTAATTTGCATTTAAAGCATAGGCTTTTTCAATGTATTCAATTGCTTTATCAACATTATTTAATCGATACTCTCCCCATGCGATGTTATTTAATACTGAAATATTATTTGGTGCTTCTTCTAATATTAATTGATACTGAACATTTTTCTTCTGAAAATCTTCTTTTTTGTATAAGCTTGCTAATAGCACTCTAGTGGAAATATCAGGCCTGAGCACTAGATGCTCCTCTAATACTTTTTCAGCCTCGGCTTTTTGTTTATTAAAGGCAAGAGCTCTAGCTAAACTCAGCGCATACTGTGCTGTTTGTTGCTTTTCATAAATAGCTGAAAAATATTCAATTGCTAAAGGGTAATTTTTATCCGCAAGTGCCAATTGACCTGAAAGATTATCCAGAAAAGTGGTTTTTATATTTTTATCCAACAGTTTATTTATATGCAGGCGAGAATTTTCGATATTATTATTAAGTAGTTCGTAATAAGCAACGAGCGATGCCAACCGAATATTATTTGGAAACATCTGATAAGCAGCATGTGCTTCAATTAATGCCTCATTATACTTTTTCTCTATTTCTAACATGCCAATATAACGAAGCCTCAAAGTATAATATTGAGGATACTTAACAGAAGCTTTTGAAAAGGTGGTAATTGCAAGCTCAAATTGATTGTTTTGTAAATAACTGTCGCCTAATACTAGCCAATACCTTTGTGGTAAATTCTTGCTTGATGATATTTGCTCTAACGTTGAAATAGCCATAATTAAATCATTATTCAGTTTATAGTTTTGAGCCAAACCGATAATTAAATTAAAATCTTTGACTTTATTTAATTCCAAACCTTTCAAAAAAATGATATTTTCTGCTGTATTATTATTTTTTTTTTGTAACAAACTTAACCTTTGTATAGCTCCACGATGATCTGGAAGTATATTTAGAATATTTTGATAAAGTGAAATTGACTTAGCTAATTTATCTTCACTTTCCAACAAAACAGCAAGATTATACATAGCGGCGATATTAGTCTCATCTTTAGCTAAGACCTTATTAAAGCTCTCTATTGCTTTACTTGGGAGTTGTTGTTTCGTTTCTATTATGCCCTGTAGTAAATATCCTGATACCTCGCTACCTTCAGACTGTAATAATTTATTAGCTATTTGCTCTGCTTTCTTATCCTCACCTGTAGCCAAATACTGCATCGCCAGCGCTAATTCAATTTTATATAATTTAGGATCTAACTCTAGAGCTCTTTCAAGTGATTTAATACCAGACATATCGCTTTTAGATAGCAATAATAAACCTTGCTGGGCTGCTACTAACGCATTTTCAGGAGCCAGTTCTTGAGCTAGGGTAATTAATTGTTCAGCTTCCAAAATATCACCAGACTTCATTAACTCGAAACTAGAAGCCTGCATAAGGTCAACATCTGAGGGTAAATAGCCATCAAAGTCACTAAAAGTTTGAACGGCATCTGCAGCGTAACCTAGTTCAACATTTAATACGGCAATAACTCTTTTTATTGGGTGTGAATTTGGTAAATATTTATTTAGTGGATTTAAATACCCATAAGCCTGTTCTTTATCGCCTAATTGATAAGAGCTTAAACCAGCAATTATCTTCGCCACAATAAACTCATTACCCAGTTGCGCAACCTTATTTGCATAAACCCTCGCCTCAGTATAATTCTGCTTTTGAAATTCAACTTGTGCCTTATATTGATGAGCTAAAGGAGCCTGTTCAAATATCTCTAGTAATTTAGAAACTTCAATATCAGCTTTTTGATAATCGCCCGATAAAAGCAAACTATTAACTTCAAAATAGCGAATATAGTTAGCTAAGACATGCCTTTGCCGATATTGTTTATAAAACTCATAAGCTTCACTATATTTATCTAAAGAAAGTAACAAATGTGCTTTAAGTAAAACTGCTTCGGAAAAATCATTATTGCTATCGATAATTTCTTCAACAATTTCTAAGCCTAACAAATAATTTTTATTGGCAAAGTTTAAGTATGCAGAACTCAATAAACCATATAAGGAAGAACTGTCGACGGCTTGGGCTTGACTAAAATAATCTTCAGCTCGGTCATTGCTTTTATTGTTTAACGCCGTAATGCCTGCAAATGTGAGTATTTTCACATATTCTTTATCATCAAGATCATTGGCATTTTCAATTAATGAATAAACCTCCTCAGGTTTATTCAGCTTGTATTTAATAAATGCTAAGTCTGCTAATACATCAATACCTTCAATACCTAACCTTTCTGCTCTCTTTAATTCTTTTTCTGCATTTATATAACTTCCCTGCTCTAAATATACCCGCCCTAATAACAGGCGAACATCTGCATTTTTAGGATTTAAACGAACTGCATTTTTAAGTTCAACAACTGCGCTACCATAATCACTTTTAGCACTAAACTCTGTAGCACTTTGTAAATATTGCTTAACGGTTTTATTTTCACTACATGCTGTAATGAGTATAGTTAAAGCTAACGCCGTAGTAATAGTGACTAACTTATTCATGACAATTCCTTTTAAACACGACTTGGTATTTTATTATTTTGTTTTTGTAATATTAACCCTTGATTCCCGACTAACACCCTTCGGGAATGACGCAGAGTAAAATAATTACAGTTGACTGATAAGCATCGATTTTTTCTCTTGCTGTGCATTGTTCTTTGTACTCGTATTTGTTAATAGCGTTTTAGCTTCATTCTTACGGCTATTAGCGATTAATACTTCAATATAATTTAAAGCAATATCAACATCTTTAGTATCTGATAATTTATAAGCTGCTTCTGCTTTTTCTAAAGCTTGTCTTTTGTTACCTGACTTTAATAATACTTGGCTATAAGTATCAACAACGTTAGCATTATCCGATGATAATTTATAAGCAGCTTCTGCATGAAACAATGCTTTTTCCAATTCACCATTTTCCATATGTAACCAAGCCAAATTGTTATTTATCATCACATTGTTTGGCTGTGTTTCAATAATTTTCTGGTAAATTATCAGTGCTTTATCTTGTTGTCCGTTCAAATACATCGAGGCCAGTAATGCTTGTACTCTATCATTGCCTTTAAATTTATCTACATGTGATTCTAGTAACGCCATTGTTCCCGCAGTTTCATTAGTCCCTTGCAACGCTGCAGCAAGGTAAATAACATTCTGATGGCTTGGTTTAACTTGGTAGAAGCTTAATAGTTTAGGTACCGCTTGAGGAAAGTTTTTCTCTAATAAATATATTCGTCCTTCTATACCATCAACAAAAGCTGGATTTAACTGGTCACGTTCAATGGTATTAAAAAGGCTTTTTGCCTCACTAACTCGTTGACTGTTTAATAATAAATTTAACTTTACTACTATTAATACCAAACTATTATCATGCTGCTCTAGTGCGGTATTAATTAGGCTTATAGCACGGCTAAATTCTCTTTTAATACCATAGAAGTCGGCCAATAAAATTACCGGTTCAATATGATAAGGATTAATTTTTCTCCAATCATTTAAAACTTTTTGCAGTTTTTCAGGCTTTTGAAGTGCTCCAGTGGCTCGGTATAATAATTGCCAATACTTTTTAGGTGTCTTTGAATCAACCGTATAAGAATTCAGGACATCAATTGATTCATTAATTTGTTTTAAACTCATTAAAGCTTCAGCATATAAAACACCTATTTGCACATCAGTTTTGTCATTATCATAGGCAGATTTCAGCAATACCAAACCCGAATCGTTTTGATTTAGCGAAAAATACTGAGTTAAAGCCCTGACATTATCAGGGTGACTTTTTACTAATGCTGCTGAACGCCGATTTGCTTCTTCAGTATTATTTAATAAGGCCTCTACTTTCACCATTTCAGTTAACGCAAAAATATTATCGGCTTGTATCGCCAAACTTTTACTTAAAGCTACCTTAGCTTTTTCATAGTGTTTTTGTTTGATGTTTATCGCTGCTAATAAATTGAATCCACCGGGTTTATTCGGGTATTTATTTTGCCACTTCTGAGATATTGCGATTGCCTGGTCAATATCTCCAATTTGTACGGCAGCAAAAGCTAATGCTAGCTCTGCTTCTATTAATTCAGGATTTAACTTAACCGCAATTTTTAAGTCTTCCATGCCTGAAGGATCGTTCATCTTCAATTTCAAAATGCCCTCTCTAGCACTTTGCATGGCATCTTGAGGAGCATTACCTGTTGATGATTTTTTAACGAGGTTTTTTGCTTGATTAACCGCACCTAACTCAAACATTTGAAGACTTAACGATGAGATAAAAGCTGAGTCTTCAACTGAAGTTGCTTCAAAGCCACTTAACGTTTCTGAAATATCATCAACCAGTCCGAGCTGTAATTGGCTAACGGCCAACATTCGTCTACCAACATGGTCTTGAGGAAGGTAGGTAACGATTGCGCTTAAATGATGATTCGCTTGTTCATAGTTTTTTAACTGAAATGCACTTGAACCAGCAATAAGTTTTAGCTGTATCTTTTTAAAGTTTGCTTGTAAAGCAGCCTCAGCATGCTCACTGGCTTTTTGATAATCATTTTTTGAAAATCTCACCATGGCTTTAATATAATTAGCAAAAGGCTGGTTGGCTATTTTTGCTAAAATAGCATCAGCATGCTGTTCAGCTTTATCCATTTCACCGGCGTTCAATAAAGCATCAGCTAATAATAATTGAACTAAACCTGAATATGGCTGAACCTTTAAATATTGCTCGAAGCTGGTACTAGCTTGTGTAAAGTTTTTTGTCGCTACAGCAATTTGACCCTGTAACATTAATGCATCTGGCTGTAATGGTTTTATCGATAATACCCGCCCAACTAACGTTTCTGCTTGTTCGAGTTTTTGCTGAGAAAAAGCCAAATACCCCTGAGCTAAAAAACTATAAACACTATTCGAAGATAACAACTTAACTGACTTGACAGTTTCTTGGGCTAATTCTTGATTTTGACTTCGCAAAGCGGCAAGCGTTTTATAGGCGAGATAATGGCTCTTAACCTCTACGGGTAAAGTATCAGCCTCTTTACTCAAAGCTATCACATCGTCATCTGCGTCAGTTAAAATATAGGCACGTGCAAGTAACGGAACAACCTTACTGGGGGAATATTTGAATTTTTTCGACCGTTCTAGCTCTTTAACAGCTTCTGCACCACGCCCTTGTGATAAATATAACTGCCCAAGTAAAAACCTAACTTCGCCATTTTTAGGCTCTATTTTTAAGGCGTTTTTTAAGGCGATAATACTTTCGTTGACTTGGTTTTCACTCAGGTGGCTTTTAGCCTTAACAAGATAAGATTGCGCACTTTCATTATCACCACAGGCGGTTAATGCTAATGCGATACTAGTAACGATAGCTAGCTTCATTAATTTCATGGTATTTTTCCTTAAAACCTTATTATTTTTGTTGTAGACAATTTCACTATTAATCTTATTCAAGAGTTTCATCTTACATCATCTCTGAGAACTCTACCCCAGTCATACCCGAGTGCTCTACTTCCCGTCATCCCCGAGTGATCTACTTCCCGTCATCCCCGAGTGATCTACTTCCCGTCATCCCCGAGTGATCTTGTCGGGGATCTTGTTTGCTAGATTCCGGCCTAAAATACTACCGGAATGACGATTGACCAACTACTAGAATTACGATGTTCAACTACTGATATGGTGCAGTTATAAATTACACTAAGATCACTACCCCGTCATCTTCGAAGGCACTACTTCTGTCATCTTCGAATGCACTTGTTGAAGATCTTACTCTGCTAGATTCCGGCCTAAAACATTACCGGAATGACGATTGCTAACGACCGGAATGACGATTGCTAACGACCGGAATGACGATTGCTAACGACC
>JALJPB010000126.1 GCA_022969175.1 Colwellia sp.
TGGGCATATGTGCTGTCAAAGCCCCTAAACCTAATATGGTAAGGCTTCAAAATTTCGCCATCCATTCAATTTTTGGTATTGCTCTTTATTATGGCTGGCAGAGTGTAAATACATAACTAGCCATTCAAGCAGGACTAAAAAATAGTTGGTTTTTTGCTCCTTCATCGCTTATTTTAACCAACTGTTTTTAGCCTCTTAATGAGGCGTTATTGATACAAAAACTAATCCAAATCCAAATCAATATTTATTCCTCACTTGCTAACTTCCGCTTTGTGGTATTTTCTGCCATTAACATCTCATTTTAAAAAATTGGTGAATTCCAAATGAAGTAGCTCTTTTGTTAAGGGCTTCTTGGTGCGCATTGTTGACGTAATCATATGAAAAGATTAATGTTATAATGCGAACGATAAGCTATCGTTAATTTAATAGAGTCCTGTTAAGTCGTATGCCTTGCAAGGTCTCACTAATAAACAGTTATATGCAATCTATACACAAATATTAAGGATGGTACATGACCGAGATATCTAATCCAGAATTGAATGAACTTGTTATATATGCCCTAACAACTATTTTAATTGTAACTATCATTTTAGCGACAATAGCGGCGTGTTTAGCTATATGTAAAAATCCAGAGACAGCATCTAATGCTTTAAAGGACTTTTTTAATGGAGGTGACGCACTAAAGATTTTGACTGTATTTGCAGTCTTAATCACTGCTACTTTTTTAGCTCTAGCAGGGGAGCTTTCAGATGCTGCAATTGCATTACTTAGCTCTATATCTGGATATGTTCTTGGCTCTATGAATGGAAAGAAAAATAGCAAACTAATGGAGAAATAACCTATCTCAGCAAGCTCTCAAAAAGGAAAGAAACACGAGGGTTAAATACATGCATTAAATTTAATCAAGATAGAGTTAATGGTAGATAACGTGATGAAATGGATATATAAAAAAGTATTATCTGGAATGTTATTGGGAATGGGTTTTGCATTGATAGCGCCTTTTGTCATTATACTTTTGGATGATTATGAGTATGAAGACGAAGTTTTTTCAATCATTGACCTATTTATAGGAGATGAGCGCCAACCTTATTATGTAAAGAACTACTCTTACAATCCTAAAACTATGATAGCTAACATTGAAAAAATGTCTAACAGTGATTCTGATATAGAATTTAATGTCATGGTTAAGAATATTGGCGAAGAAATAGTATTCGATTTTCATGTCAAAATATCGTTATATTTAAAAGGAAAAATAGTTAGGAGTTGCGAAAAATATCACTTTAAAAGTTTAGCGCCGGGTTTAGAAGAAAATGTTGTCGTGACATGCGAGGAAATTGATCTAGAGGTTATCAAGGAGCTTACTAAAAAAGCTTTCGTAGCGAGAGCTAATTATAGAACTTAAGATAGTTTGAAATACAAAGCGCATAAGAAGTAACTCAATATGGCCATCTCTTTTTCCGTTTTGCTTTATTCAGTTCTGTATAAAATGGCAACTTAGTAAGTAAGTAGAGTCAGCGTAAACTTTTCTAAAATAATATGTTAAATAAATTGTCACAAGGATGCTGACACATGAAAAAACACCTTCGAAAAATAATCATCAGCCTATTCATCTTAGCTTATGGTACCTCTGTCTATATTAACTATTCAGAGCAAATATTGCTCAAAGAGCAAGAGGTTTACTATGATTATCTTGAACTCTGCTATCACATTACCGATATGAAAAAAGCGAAAGCCATGGCTGAAAAGTTAACGGCGTGTAGCTACTGACCTAAAGGCTTCATAGTGCGCAAAGCGGAAATTAGCAAAAAATTATTTACCCTATATTTTCTAATGAATCACATTTATCGATATTTTAAATATAATTAAAAATTATTCCCTGCCTAGAGCATTCATATTATGACTAAAGTATGTGGATATAAATTGGCTGTTCTTAAGTCTTTAAACATTATGATCTCAATGTGAATTAATTTTTAAAAAGATTGTTTTTATATTTTAATAACCAGAATAAAAAACTGTTCTTTTATACAGGTATAATTGGTTTTTTAGAAAAACTAAGGATATGGCACGATATGTAATTTTTTAAATGGCACGAATATCTAGTGCTATAATTTTACTCCTTTGTTTTTGTTATAATAATGTTTTTTTATATGTGCATAGTGTGCCATGTTACGGCACACATATCTCAATGCTCACTTTCTCCAGTCACGGTAAAGTTTGATTAGGCTAATAATTGCTGATAACGTATTAAAATTATTAATAAAAATGTGTGCTAGTGGTTGTTAAAATCCAAGGTTGATTTTGTATTAACCCGAGATGCGCACTAATAAGCTGTTAGGTACATATGAATAGATCTGTGTTGTTTGCTGTTCTGGCTTCTTTTATTACCGGAGCATTAAACTCTATTGTTTATTTATTTTGGATTGCGAATTCATTACCTGAAATAGGCTCGTTAGTTGTCTTATGTTTGGTCGGTGGAACAGTAGTTTTGGGCTTTGTTATTGTTTGGGGTTTACCTATGCATTTCCTGTTAAAGCGATACAACAAAATAAGTGTTAAGTGGTACGTTTTAATTGGCGCAATACCAGCGTTAGTTATTCCAATTGATAGTTATCTAGGAGCTTATTATTCAAATTTAATTGCACATACACTATTTGCTGTATACGTAGGTGTCGCGGCTTCACTTGCTTTTGTTTTTGAATATCGGCGTAATAGTACCTAACAAGAATTTAAAGAGGGACAAAATAAAGTTGGCTGTTTTGTTCACTCCGTTCACCTATTTTAGCCAACAATATTTTGCCCTTTAAATGGGCGTTATATTACTTCCAAACACGGAGTGTTATCCTTGAAAATTTTTACAATATTATTGGTATCTTTAAGCCTTCTCTCATGCAGTGATTCAGATCAAAAAGAAATAGCGTGGACAACCTCTACAGACAACATCCATTATACTAATGAAAAATTTAATTTAAGTATCACTAAGCCTGAAAGTTGGTACGCTCAAAATGTAAAAGAGCTAGTTGCCTTGCAACAAAAAGGAAAGGACCTAATGTCAGGTGATGACGAAAATTTTAAAGCTATAGCCGAAGCTGCTTTGAAAACATCACTACCGTTATTTGGGTTTCATGAGTTCACTCCTGGTACACCAACAAATACCAATTCATCTCTCATGGGAGTAGCTGAAAATATTTCGGCATTGCCAGGTATTAAAAAAGGGTGCGACTACCTTTATCATGCAAAACAATTTTTGGCTAAAAGCCAAATTAAAATAGATTATGAAGACGATTGTCATATTCAAATAATTAACGGAGTAGAGATGTCTTACTTTAATAGTAAAATGGAAGCCGCTGGTAATATAGTCAAACAAAAGTATATGGCTTGTTTGTCAGGCGATTATGCAATAGCTGTTATCTATACTCTTGTAAATAAAGAAGATACTTCAGAAATAGATAGCGTGTTAAACACGCTGAAGCTTCAGTGTAAAGCGTAATATAACAAGTTGCTCAAACGGACGCATAACAGTTGGCTGCGCTTCGTTCCTCGCACATTTTAGCCAACTATTCTGCGCCGCTTAGCAAGGCGTTATATTTACATGGAGAGTTGAGTGGAATCTGAGGTTTTAGGTCCTAAGTATTGGTCAGGTATATTTGAGAATGATATAGAATCTGTATTTCTTGAACAAGATCGACTGATCATTTTAGTGAATACAAGAAACGAAGCCGGAGAGGACGCTGTCCTAAAGATATCTTTTGAATGGATTGCTGCCTTTCGTTTTATGGATGAGGCTAATATGTCGTATTACGCTAACTTACCTCTTATCACTTCAGCTTTTCATGTTTACAAAATTCTATCTGGTGGTTGGTCGAACGGTGAAGTTCGACAGCAAGGTATTCTGGATGCGTCAGCTGGTGTTTACTCGGAGTACTTAGTTTCCACTAATAATGGTTGTATCCAAGTACTAAGCGGCGACACACCAAAAATCGATTGGAATTAGCACCTTAGAGATGTAAATATAACAAGCTGTTCAAGTGGGACAAATTACAGTTGGCTGGTTCCGCTCCGCTTCACATTTTAGCCAACTACAATTTGCCCCTTAACAGGGCGTTAGTTGCCTATGAAACTTAATCGTGTAATTTACGAATTGTTTGAAATTGATTTTGGTTCGCTGAAGGGACAATCAGGTTCTGAGTCTCACGAAATAGATCGTGAAATTTACTTGGAATTTGAAACGGGTGAAAAACTTTACTTCTCTTGGTGTAATGAACCAGTTCAATGTTGCATTGGGTTCAAACCTGAAAGGTTCAATGAAAACGAACCTGATCATGTTATCGATGCGACTAACTGGAAAGTTTGGTGTGAGCTTATCGGGCAAGAAATATGTTTTGTGTTTACTGATGAGTCACATCAAATTTTAGAATTAAAAGGTCAATCGTCATCTGTTTATTTATCAAGCCAAGAAAGAGGTTCTTGGGAAGCTGACGTATTGCATATATCAAAAGGTTTGCCGATAATCAGCAACTAACAAGGCGTTCAAACGGACAAATAACAGCTGGCTGTTGTTCGTGCCTCACACATTTTAGCCAGCTATTATTTGCCGCTTAACGTGGCGTTAGTGAGATAAGGGAGTGTCGATGAAGGCTTTAGTATTTCTATTACTTTTAACACCTTTGAGTTATGGAACTGAACCAGTAAGTCTAGAAACATTTGTTGATGATTGCGATAAAGAGAATTATGCGAAAGGTGTTGATACAACTTACTGTGAGAGTTATTTATTTGGTTTTTTAGATTCGACAAAGTTATCTCTTGGTAAAAATAAGAGTGATTGCCTGTTACCAAATAACGCTAAAAGTTTGCTAGCTAACCTGAAACAAGCCATGGCTACAATTAATAAAATAGGGAAGCTTCATTACGACTCGGCTATCTGGCAAGTACTAAACGAGCAATGTAAAATATCTCACTAACAAGTCATTAAAGTCGGACTCATAACAGTTGGTTGGGTTCCACTTCGTTACACATTTTAACCAACTGTTATTCGCCGCTTAATGAGGCGTTATATGCCTAGGATAAAGCTGTATGGATTACGCTATTATTGATCAATTAATACCTATTATTGGTGGGTTATATGGAATTGCTTTTTTTGGTGGTTATTTTGAACATTCCAAAAAATCACCAGCTTTAGTCTGGGCTAGAAATAAATACCCTAAGTCACCAAAAGTTATGGTTTATCTTTGTATATTTGTCATTTTTACTAGTACATTAGATATTATATTTTAGAAGTTGTCGGCATATAACAAGCGTTTTAACAGGACAAATAACAGTTGGTTTTGCTCCTGCGTCGCTTATTTTAACCAACTATTATTTGCCCATTAAACGGGCGTTATATTTTTATTCTTACATGGAGTTTAATAATGAGTGAAGTTGTAGAAGTTAGAGAAAAAAATAGTGCCAAACAGGATTTGAAAATCGCTTTTGTTCTTGTGCCATTAGTTGCACTGCTTGGAGGTATAGGTATCGGAATGGCAATTGCGATTGAAGCCGTAACAAAGCCTATGCCTTGGCTTCCATTGTTGGCTGTAATCCCCGTGATTTCGTTCATTTATCTAATGAAATATTACTTTAAAAAGATAGATGTTGTGTAGTCAAAATATAACAAGAAAATAAACAAGGACACGTAACCGTTGGCTGCGTTCCACTTCGTTTCACATTTTAGCCAACAATTACTTAGCCTGTTATTTGGGCGTTATAAACACAAGGATGGTCCAATGAAATATTTCAGCATAATATTACTGCTCATTACTTTTAATGTCTCTGCAAAAGAGACACATGGAGTTGTTGTAAAAATTCTTCCTGATACGTTAGTTTTAAATTCAAGCTGCAAAGCTATGGCGGACTTAGTAGCGAAAGATTTTTCAATTTTATATGCCTGTAATGATTCTTTTCAACGTATGTATTTTTATAACTTTCGTTTAAATGATATAGACTTAGTAGCCGACTTTAAGAAGAGCTCAACTGATGTTGTAGTAAATAAAAGTCAGTTTAAGTCTTATACGCTCTACGAATTAACTGCTAAAAACTCAGATAACAAGCCAATAAAGTTTGTTTCTTATTGTACAAAGGAGCTGTGTCTCGATTTGGTTAGTGATAATGAGTATGAAAAATCAATTCAAGACTCTATAACCTCGCAATTACGTGGCTAGTATTTATAACAAGCGCATTAAGAACGGACACATAACAGTTTGCTGTGTTTCGCTCCGCTCAACCATTTTAGCAAACTATTATTTAGCCGCTTATGCGGGCGTTAGGCATTTAGGGAGTTCATAATGATAATTCAAATTGTTGCTTTATTTTGCTGTGGTACTTTTTATGGAGCAGCGCTTTTTATTTCCTTAGCTCAACATCCTGCCACCTTAGCGGCAGGAGTTTCTGTTGGTGGGCGCTTTTTCCCACCTATGTATAAGCGTGCGGCTCCCTTGCAGATTGTACTTGCATTGACAGGATTTATTGCTGGCGTTTTAGCTTGGTTCAACGATATGGGTTTGTTATGGCTTGTCGGTAGCCTCCTACTTATTTCAGTTGTGCCAATAACACTGATTCTTATCAAACCTATCAACGATTTACTATTGGCACCTGAAAATGATCCTGAATCTGAAATCACTCAAGACTTGCTATCACGTTGGGGAACAAAACATTGGTTACGCACAATCATAAGTGGAGTTGCATTTTTAGTTTATTTATTCTCAGCTATTGGTTCAAATGCCTAACAAGCGTTTTAATCAGGACAAAAAACTGTTGGCTTTTGCTCCTTCGTCGCTAATTTTAGTCAACTATTTTTAGCCTATTAAACGGGCGTTATAAGGCCAAGGAAAGTATGTCGCATTTATTCAAATTGTTTATATTCCTACTGAGTGCTCAATGTTTTGGAGGAACACTAACATTTAAAGAAGTGTCAAAAAATGAATACGAACTTATCCTGAAGAATGAAACTCCTCTTGAAATAGCGCAAGCTCAACAGGCTATTTACGATAGTGCTATAAAAATCTGTAAAGGCATGAATCCTATATACGGTAAATATAAATTTGAGAGTCAGAAGCCAATTTCAGGAGATGGAGAAACATCATCATTTACTTTTGTACAAAACATTACTTGTTCTGATGAAGTGCAGAGTACACCTTCAAGAAGTAAATTTGAAATATCTAAAAATCAAGAAATTGATATAAAAAAACTTGTTAATGAAATGACGAATAAATTTATTCAAAGTAAAGAAGAGGGAAGCTTTAAAGTAGCTTACGATATGATGGCTCCCTCGATGAAAAAAATCAGTGATTTCAATTCGTGGAAAAAGAAAGAATCAGATTATTTTACTGAAAGTGGTAATCTTATTAATAGGGATGTTTGGCGTTTAACAATGTATAACAATCCTGATAATTCACCACATCCAGGTGTTTACATCGCAGCAGATTATGAGAGCAGCTATGATAATCATCCAATACACTGCGGTTATGTAATGTGGTTTGTATCGAATCCAAACTCTAAAGAATATAAAGTTATTAGAGAAGAGGCTGGCAACATACCTAACGATGCTATGAAGAATATAAAACCTGAAAACTTACAAAATGTTCGTAAACAAATTGGTTGTAGGGCCTTATAACAAGGCGTTTAAACGGACAAATAACAGCTGGCTGTTGTTCGTACCTCACACATTTTAGCCAGCTATTATTTGCCGGTTAACGTGGCGTTAAGTGAGCATATGAGATTCGTCATACTTCTAATATTACTGTTCTATTCTATATCCAGTTTTGGGAATTCTTTTCTGGATCCTGCCGACACTCAAAATGAGGAACATGCTAGATTAGCATGCTCAAAACTTGGTGAACTTTGTGATAAATACAAAAAAGAGTGTTCGCCGTCAGTAACTTCAATCCCAAATACGTGTATTGCAATTAGGTATTTTGAGCTTGAGGTTGCTAAGGAACGTTGTGGGTTATCTAGGTATATAGAATGCGATGAAAGGAATCAAGAATATAAAGTTAAATGGATGCATCAGCTAAACCTTCCAAATATAGGAAACCCTAAAAGAGATATTGCTTTCCGAAACTGTGAGAAGGCTACTATGTATAAAGTTAAATCTATTGAACTGAAAAATTTTGGTAATGAAATTCACAAGGTTTTTAATCATATTCGTAATCCTATAAAGGATATGAGCCCACCTTACTATCAAATCAGTGACGATTATTACAAGTGTTTCGAAAAAAACTTGCGATAAATCACTTAACAAGTGACTACGGCATTTGCAATACAAAATCTAATCCAAATTAACCTTTAGTCGCCCTATGCTAATGTCTGCAGTGTGGTGAAAGTTAGCCTTAGCTCGTAATCAATGAGCAATCAAAAATAGGTCACTGCTAATGACTTCTTGGTGCGCAAAGAAGTCATTAGCGAACATGATCTATTAAGGTCTGCTTTGAGCAAAACAGCGGAACATTAATTTAATACTTTTTATATCAACTTCGTTCGATTAACATTAATGCTAATAGTTAAGCCTCGTTTTATCAGAAAAATTAATACTCATTCGTATTTACTACAGGGAAGGTTATGTATATCCACCGTATTATTTTGTTATTTATTCTATTGTCCACTTCCGGATTGGTTTTGGCAGATAAGGTCTTGCCTCTTGAAGTTTATGGTGCTTTACCAGAAGTAAGTATGATGGTGATTTCTCCTAGTGGGGACAAAGTAGCATATCGACGTACAGGAAACGGCAAAGATTTTATGATGGTTCACAGCTTAGTTGAGAATAAACTAATTAGTGCTGTAGACATGTCAAATATACAACCTAGCCAAATATACTTCATTGATGAACAAAGATTAATTTTAGTCATTAGGAGGCATCATAGGTTGGTGGGTTATCGTGGACGACACGATATCAGTTCTGCTTATTCTTATAACATCAAAAAAAAGAAATTGGTTCAATTGCTAACGTTAGGAAATGGTATATATAGTGGACAGACACAATTAGGCAATATTGTAGGTCTTTCATCGGATGGCAAATATGCCTATATGCAAGCATGGGCAAACGAAAATTCTTTCAGCCTAATGAAAGCAAGACTGGGGCATAAAAAAAAGGCTAGACAGTTTAAAAGAGGCAGTCGAGATACTATCGATTATTTTGTGGACGCGAATGATCAAGTTCTAGCAAGAGAAGCGTATGACAACAAAAAAGATTTACATAGAGTGGAAGCACAAATAAATGGAAAATGGCGTGAAATATTTAGTGAAAAAACCAGCTATCGTACTAAAGCATTTGTAGGAGTAACTGCTGACTCTAATTACCTAGTTATGCTCGACAAAAATTCTGATACGGGCCATTCTAGCTATTACACTATGAGACTAAAAGATGGGAAAATAAGCAACCCTATATTTAGTAAACAGAATAAAAGTGTTGAAGCTGTTTTGACCGACATTAACCGAGTCGTCTATGGTGTAAGATACTCTGGCTTTAAACCCAGTTATGAACTCTTTAATAAAAAAGTTAACGAAAAAGTTAACACCCTAATTCAATCGATGCCTAATAACAGTTTAACGTTGGTGGACCATACCCCGGATTGGAATAAAATTATTTTTCTAAAAGAGGGAGACAGTACAGAAGGTGATTATTTGATTTATGCTGACAACAAGTTTACGGCTTTAGCTAGCCAGAGACCGAAGATTTCAGCAGAACAAGTTCACCAAATACATGAAACAGAATATAAAGCCAGAGATGGTCTGAAAATCCCACTATTGTTGACTTTACCCCACGCTGAATTAAGTTCGCTACCTGCTATTTTAATGCCTCATGGTGGTCCAGAATCTTACGATAAAATTGGATTTGATTGGATGGCGCAATATTTTGCCAGTCGAGGGTTTATAGTAATTCAGCCACAGTTTCGTGGTTCAGATGGATTTGGTTCAGATTTTATTCTAAAAGGCCGAGGGGAATGGGGCCGTAAGATGCAGCACGACTTAACTGATGCAGTTAAAATTTTAGTAAAATCGGGTTATGTAGATCCTAAACGAGTATGTATTGTGGGTGCCAGCTATGGCGGATATGCGGCATTAGCAGGAGCAACTTTTACACCTAAACAGTATAAATGTGCAGTTTCAATCAATGGAGTTGCTGATATAGGTCGTATGCTAAAAGATGAAGTAAGAAACTACGGTTCAGATCATTGGGTAGTCTCTTATTGGCAAGAAAGCATTGGAAAGGGAATACTTGCTGAAGACTACTTTGAAAAAATATCGCCGATTCATCATGTCAATAATGTGGAAGTTCCTATCTTGCTAATTCATGGGGAGAATGATGAAGTTGTCCCAGTTAGCCAGTCTGAAAATATGTATGAAAAATTGAATGCTTCGGACAAACAAGTCAAATTTTTAGAATTGGAAGATGGAGACCATTATTTAAGTAATGGTAGTAATCGCATGAAAGTATTAGAAGCTATTGATAAATTTATTATGAAGCATATATAGATTCATTTTAAATGTCTGCTTCCGGTACTCAAGCCGCCCTTTTTAGGTGGCTTTTTAATAACTATAAAATGTCTCTTTTGTGGTGGTAGTTAGCATTTTTAATGTTTCCAGAAGCTTCCGCTTTTGGCTAACTGAAGAAGGCTCTAATACTTACTGGCTCTATGTTAACAAAGATACGAATATTATTAAATTACAGAATAACGACTATTCAGAGTGTATTTAATACCTTATTTAGTCTACTTAACTAACCTATGTATATAACAAAACAGTGAACTTTCCACGATTAATGAATCAGCATTCATGTTATTTACGGATCCGCTGTGAAACCACACGATTGAATTGCCGCTACTGCAATACTTTCATCCAGTGTTGATGATGCTCCGGAAATTCCTAAGGCCCCAATTATTTGCTCATCTTTGACTATAAGTACGCCTCCGGGCAATGGAATGAATTGTCCTTGCGTTGCACCATTGATACAAACAGCAAACATCTCAGGCAATACATTGTTTTGTATGAGTGAATTAAAC
>JALJPB010000127.1 GCA_022969175.1 Colwellia sp.
AGAAGAGTTAACTGAGCCTGAAGCGCCTCAACAGACAGATGAGTTAGTCGAACCGGAAGTGCCACAAGAGCCAGGTGGGTTAACCGAACCTTCGGCACCACAAGAACCAAAAGAATTAACTGAGCCTGAGGCACCTCTACAGCCAGGTGAGTCAACCGAACCAGCTACGCCTCAAAAGCAAAGTCAATCCATACCACCTCCACCGATGGTTTATCAACCATCAAAAAAACAGATAGAACGGTTAACAAGACAGCCAGCTATAGAATTTGAAGACTTACCAAAGAAACAGCAAGAAAGGGTTAAAGAGTCGGAAAAGCATCCAATGTTTGCACCTGAAAAATTAAAACATCCGATGCAAACGTCTTTCGAAATGATTTTTATGTTGGCATCCGATGATGATGGGTACTACTTATACGGAGAGGGGGCCATCGCTCCTTCAAGCTATAAGCGATTCTTAAAGGTTGTAAATAAATATACCGTTCATGGCATTGAATTAAAAAGATTAATGATGCACAGCCCTGGTGGAACAATGAGTTCAGGTCAGGAAATTGCTGTTTATATACACTCAAATAATTGGATCACCGACAGTAGTAAGCATATGCGCTGCTATTCAGCATGTGGTTTTATCTATGCATCTGGTACTAAAAAACGAATGCAGTTAGGAGCAGAAGTTGGCTTTCATCGCCCGTACATTCCTGATCAAGCAGACACGCCAGAATTCATTGAAGCTACCTACTATAGATATTTAGACTTTTGGATGGAAATAGGTGGCTCAAGGGAGTTATATGACAAGTTTATGCTTAATTATGGCCGAGATGACATGCTAATTTTAAAAAGTAATACGATCAACAATCACTTTGAAGTAGAGAAATACTAATATGAAAAATATCATTAAACAGCACTTTAAGGAAGAAGGCTTTCTTAAGGCGTCCTTAATTATTATGGGGATATTAATCGTTTGGTTTAACGTTATGGGATATAACATTCTCTTTAAAGATGACCCTCTTTTTTGGATTATCACACCAATAGCTATTTTGTTCTTTTTTGCAGAGATGTCAGTGCTTCTTTGGTCGTCAAGTATTTTGCAGAACTGGCGAAAAACAAAAAGAATCCTGAAAGGCTCTATGTTTATTGTTGTTCCTATATTTGCCTTGTTGAGTTTTACTGGTATTAATAGCTATCTTAATAGTTTAGCAACCTCAGATTATGTTATTGCTACATCTAAGGTAAAAGAAAATGATCAGAATCGTCAGTATATATCTCATCGTCAGTCAGAACTTCAATTTTTAAGGGAGCAGCTTTCAAGTTTAAATAGTCAAAAGAGTACGATGGAGCTGAGCTTACAAAAATACACTGATAGAAGTGCCGATTTTCGAGATAAAATATCAAAGAGGAAAGCGAACGAAAAAAGAGGACAATGTGATAATTATGTCGACTGTAAAGAGGCAGTCGATGGTTTTGAAAAAATTATTAGTGAGATTTCTGCTTCAAAAATCCCTTTGAATCATGATGTTTTCAAGCTTAGAGGTAAAATAGAGAAGGTAGATAAAGAAATAGATTTAATCGTTTCAGACATCTCGAAAAGAAAAGAAACTCTATTAGGCAGTTCTATAAGTGTTAGTGGTGTTGAGTCTGAGTTCGAGAATAAAAAGAAAATTTATGCCGATATAGTTACTACAGTTTCTGGTTGGTTCGGCCTTACAGTTGATAATCCTTTTGCTGCGTTTGTTGCCTTAATTTCAGGTATCATTTATCCAATATATTTCTTAATAAACCTTTATATAGGGTTATCAAATAGTGACTCGGATGATGAAAACAATGAAATTTACGAATTAAAACACCAACAACGTAAAGATAAGCTTTCAAGAAAGAAATCATACTATCAACTGAGAAGTGATATTTTTACCAAGATGTATAGACTTTTGTATCTCAGGGTTCAATTCAGCCGCCGAAAACATAAGCTTGCACAAGAGCACGCTAAATTAAGATTTATACAAAAATCTAAATCGGCTATAGAAGCCGCAAAGCTGAAAGAGCTGGAGAAGCAACAAAAAATAAGTGTTACCGCATCTATGTTATTAAAGGCAATTCGTTATTTCAGAGTATGGGCATCTAACCGAAAGAAAACACGTAATATTAAAGTAGAAACTATAAAAGAGGTTGAAGTTGAGATTGAAGTTGAAGTCATTAAAGAAGTTGAAGTAGTTAAAGAGTTAGAAGTAATTAAAGAAGTAGAAATTATAAAAGTAATAGAAAAAGAAGTTAAAGTTGAGGTCCCTGTTTACGTCGATAAGATTGTTGAAGTACCGACAGAGATACCTGTTTATATTGACAGAATTGTGAAAGTGCCTGAAGAGGTTATTGTTATAGAGAAAGAAACTGTTGTGAATGAAGTTTTGATTATGGTGCCTGAAAATATTTCAGCATCTGACTTAGAAGTTTTACTTGAAGAGCATCGTACTGGAAATTTAGCAAAGCAAAATGACTTTAAACAAAAGACTAACTTCTCTTCGAAAATAGCATCATAGGAAAGTATTGTGACAACGACAATTAATTTAGATTTACTTAATAAGGCTAGGCTTAGGCATAAAACAGCTGATGAGCCAAGTTCTGAAGCGAATGATAATATCGTCAACATTAGACAGGAAGACAATGTTTTTAGTGAAACTGTTCCTACCAATCCCCCAATATTGACTAAACAAAGTGTTATTGATGCAGCAGAGGTAAAAAAAGAGGAGCTAAGGCAGGAAGCAGAAATTAAAGCCCTTCAAGATGATATTAATAAAAATAACGAAGAGGAGAAAGGAAAGCTTTTAGAAGCCCAAGCCAAAATAGCAGAGTCCCAGAGAATATTAGAAGAGAAAAAAGCTCAGACTCAAAAGATTGATGATCAAAGGAAGGCTATAGAAGCAGAGATTCAGAGTGAAATAGCCAACAAAGAGCAGTTAAACAAACAACAAGAAAATGCGGCAACACTTCAGCATAAAAAAGATCTACAGGAGCTAGAAGAAAAAAGGAAAGAGGCTAATAAAGCACGTACTGGAAAATGGCTTAAAATGATTCTTACCACCATATTTTCATTGATACTTATTGGTTTTTTATTAGTTGGGTTATATCGTTTTTACCGCTGGGCAACAGAGGAACCTATAATAGTTGAAGTTGAAAAAATAGTAGAGAAGATCGTTATTAAAGAGTCAGAAGTCGCTGCTTTCGCGCCGAGTTGTATTAAGCTTAAACAAGATGGGGAAACCCTTTTCAACTGTTCGGGTTTAACATATCGGGTTAATACTTTGAGCGAGCTAAGTAAAGAGCAAAGAGCTGAAATCCTGTCTGCTATGGATAAAAAAGCTAAATAATACAGGACTATCAAATTGCTGTATTGATATAGTCATTTAGAATGTTTAAAGGCCAATTTAGCTTGTATTAATCAACTAATAGGAAGTGTAGTGGGTTAGTTAATTTGACCCTTTAGCTAAAGACACTATCGATTAAAAAATACAAAGCTGTGGTCAATATCAGTTAGCCACAACAGTTTGGGCGGAAGAAATCGGTGAACATATATATTTACTCAGAAATTCGCCTTTTTACTCTTACGGCTACAGTTTTGAAGATAAAGTATTGACGATCAAACGGGGTGACAACCTACCTGTAGTTTCAAAGCTAGTTGAACCGTCAGGTCGCTCGACCTATAGATTCATAAAAAAGAACAATGTTTCTAGTGATGACTTTTCTAAATACTGGTTACCTCTTGAAGATATAGGTTGTACGTATGAAGAAGGTACGTCAGGGCTATATTCTGTTGATGTACCAGCAAGCACAGATATCCATAAAGCCTACGAATTGTTAGAGCTTGGTGAAAGCTCAGGAGTATGGGAATTTGAAGAGGCAAATTGTGCTCATACAGTTGGTTAAAGCAAAGCTAATTTTTACTAGAGATAAATATTTATGAATAACCGCTTTTGGCACTAAGCCGTCCTTTGAGACGGTTTTTTAGTACCTAAAATATGTCAGCAATGTGGTAATACTAGCCTCTAGCTAGTGACTGTAATAGTTTCTATTAAGTATTGTTAGAGGCAGGACATTACCAAACTCCAACAGACTTACACCTGCTTTCAACTATATTATTCACGCTTTTCTGCAAGCTAGTAATCTTCTTCGCTCTCGTACACTCCCAGGCATCTACGGGGTACATTTTATCCCAAGCATTCATAAGCTGGCGCTGTGGTTTACTCATGCTATACCGCTTATAGGCTCCTTCCATGTATAGGTAAGTACGAGCTATTCGACCTCTAGCCAATTCAGGCGGTTCTGCTTTGCGGTTGTCTATTTTCATTGCGCAACTACCAAAGTCACTTTTAGCACTTGGTAGCATGGTGAAGTTATAGTTACTTCTTAGAGCGTTCACCGCGCCAATGGCAGGGTATAGGTTAAACATGTCGGCTTGCATGTAACGATACTCTGTATTTACTTTATCAGCGCACCTACGGCCTTTAAATGCTTTGCCTTTACTACTAACACACTGCTCATGGCCATCACGCCATTCACTAAAGGTACGGCCAAAGTTCTCTGCTGGCACAACATGTTCCCACTCTACCTTTTTAGCTCGCTTAACATATTTAGTCGTAGTGAAACCTGGTGGGGGGGTTACCTTTTTCTTAGCGTCAAAGGTCGCTCCGCAATAAAGTGTTTTACGGTGATTGTTGTAAACCTGCTTTTCTAATAGTTTTTTAGCTTTACTGAACGATTGAACTTCTTGGTTGGCCGCTAAGGTCGTCGTGCTGATGAAGCTGGTTATTAACAAGATTGTTATTGTTGTTTTCATTATCGTACTTTCAGTTAAATTATTGGGTGAATATGCCAGTAATGCTTAGCTAGTGCAATGTGTGAGTAGGGTGTGCAGGCTTAGCCTAGATAAAATGCACAGCAAGCTAAGCGGATAATCAAAAGGTGTTACTAGCCCCCGTAGAGACCATGAGCATAGGATCGGCGGGGGCGTTTATATAGATACATTAGTATATAGCTGCGTGCCAATTGTGTAGCAGGCGTGGTGAGTGTCTACTGAGTGGTAAAAGTGATCCTTAGCTTTTTAACCAATGAATAGTGAAAAACAGTTCACTGCTAATGAGTTGAATTTTTAGTCTTTATCTATATCCTATGTAATTTATTATTATGAAAGAGCGCAAAGCCACTATTTAAACAAGGTTTTTTGCCTTTACAATCATCAGAGTCATCTAATATGTCGAATAAAACTTTAAATAGCCCAATATTTTGGGTCGCTATTTTTACATTGAGTTTTGGAACTCTGATATACGGTCTGTACTTTCAAAATTTTTCTGGAGAATTTAGTAATAATCAATCCGATTGGGGAAGCTTTGGATCATTTGTCGGTGGAACTATTGGGTCTGTTTTTGCTTCTTTGTCATTTTTAGCCCTGATATACACAGTGTACATTCAAAATAAAGAACTTAAATTAGCGATTTTTGCTCTTAATAAAAGCGCTGAGGCAAATCAAGAACAAGTAGAAAACAATAAAATTCAAAAGTTTGAATCTACATTTTATTCTCTTTTAGATCTACACAACAATGCGTTAAAAGATTTGATGTCATCTCAATCAGATTATAAAAAGATCTTAGATCGTGATGAAGAAAAATATATCTCATCTCCGTCTGAGTTTTTGAAGCTTAAACAAAAATTAATTTTGAAAGACGAAATACTTTCTCAGTACTTCAGAATCTTGTATCAATTATTGAAGTTTGTAGCGAAATATAATGTAAAGAACACAGAGAAACGTTTTGATTCATCATTGCTCGGTGACAGGAGTACTATCGATTTGAACGAGAATGAAGAAAAAATGTACGTAAGTATTATTCGAGGCTTTATTCCTGTAAATCTGTTACCAGTTCTATCACTTAACTGTATTCCTTCTTACGGATGTATCAATAACCTCAACTTGTACTGGGATATGCTAGAAAGATACGAGTTTTTGGAACATATTAAATTAGAAAATATTAACGTAGGACAGTCTTCATTTTTAATACTAGATAGCTACGCATTTGCACTTGGTCATAATGATTATATTGAACATAAGTTCCATGAATTAAAGGATGATGATTTGGACTTGTGTAATCATGATTTAACAGAGGGCTGTTATCTCCATGGACGATGTATGGCTGGAGCATGAATGCATACCAAGTCTCTAAAAAGGACAAATAGTAGTCGCTTTTGCTCCTTCGTCGCTTATTTTAATCAACTATTATTTGCCTCTTGGTGAGCTAAGTGGGAGTCGCTTCAAGCCTCAGTGGTATTGCCGCATCAAAAATTGATACCTTTGCGAATTTGAAGTGTTTTTTCTTTCCGAGTTTCGAGACCTACTCAGGTTAAGTCTGAAACTAGCTATCTAATTTATAACCTCGTATTCCAGTTCGAAGAAGTTCTTTTCTGATAACTTAGCTCTTCTTAGCTCTATCTTCGATAGATTATGGCCACGGTGATTGTTAAGACCTGCAATAATGCTTTGTATCAGCTTGATTGTGCTTTCGGGAAATTTATAGCCGACAGTGATGCTTCTGATGTAAACATTGGCTTTATTGCCTATTTTGATTGGGTAGCTGGCTTTTTCGTAATAAATTTTATCCCTCTTGTAGGCGAATAATCTAACCTCTTTCTCGTAAGACCAATCTTCGTTTTTAATGAGCATATATTGGTTGAAAAAATAGTGTTCTTTTTCTTTATATCTTTTGGTGGTGTGAGAGTAGCTCACTCTTTCAATACCGACACCCTCTGGTAGTTCACCTTCAAAACAGTACTCCACCATAAGTCCTGTATGATTCTCAGCATAATGAGACCACATTAGCATCGAGTTTTCATTATTTGAAAAAGAAGCGAGTCGGAAGTTGGGGCGCAAAAATAAATTAGTTTTATCGGCACTCAAGCTATCGTATGGCAACTCAATTGGATCATTGAGCTGCTCAGAAGACGCTAGATAAAAATACCCATTAACTAAAGCATCCAGAGTCAACTGGTTGAAAGGATAGTACTTAAACAGCGATTTCCTGTTTTGAGGTGTAAGTACGTTATATTTAAAGTAACTTGCAATACCGTTGTTAAAATCATCTATATATTCATTGCACAGAGACTCTGGAATAGAGTGGACCGAGCTATTTAGACAAGATAAATAGTTTGAGATAATTACATTGTTCAGCTCACCGCTGCACTTCATTGAATCAATAGCAGATTTATAATGCGCTAATGCGGTGTCAACTTCACTCTGCTTTTCATAACATACACCTAACATGTTAGTAACTGACATCGAAGGTTTTAACTCTGTTAATAGTGAAATTGCCTCATCGTGTCTGTTAGTTTCAATAAAATAACCGGCCAGTCTAGTTCTGTCACTTTCACTTAGTGGCTCGTCAATACTCTTTAGCTTTTCTATTTCGATATTAACCAAATGCAAACCCCATTTATCCTTCAGTGATTTAAGCATATCTACTAAAGAGTCGTGCATATGATTTTTCAACAAGCTATCGTGACTAAGGTACTCCTCAGCCTCTTGATACAAGCTACTATGTTCAATGTTGTATAGCTCATCTCTTTCATTTTGATAAATTTCTAATAATTTGATATTTTTAAATATCAAATAGGCTAGATATAATGGGTTGCAACTGGACCCCCTAAAGAAATTCTGCTTATTAACGGCTGTTTCATATTTTTCACTTATATCAATGCCCAGATATAACGATGAAAGTATGTGATATAATTTTTGCTCATTGGTAATGTTTCTTGTTCTTGGTTCCTTTATCTTTTCTTCGACTAAATAGATAACATCATTATATTCCTCTGCCTCGAATGCGTATTTTATTAATACCTCTTTTGTTGGGTTAGCATTCTCTTTTTTCGCTTCTTTTTTCGCTTCTTCATAAAGACGTTTAGCGTCACCCTTTAGATGATTAAAGCGGTCGAGGTAGTTTAATTTTTGGAAAGCGTACTTAGAATTAATACTCCCCTTATCAAGGTATAAGTTGACAATATCCTGACTGATCCATTCCTTTTTATCCATGATACTAATACCATATTCAAAATCTTCTAGATAGAAACAGCTAATTAATAGTACATCTTCATAGTGAGACACGTTTTCATTTAGGCATATTTCTTTTAATTTCTGCCAATCTGCATTATCAAATTTTGCTTCAATCAAATGGCCCACATATACAGTGAGTAAGTTATGTGAAACGTGCTTAAATCTATTCTCTTTATAATTAACTTTAATTGCTGTTAGGAAATAGGAGCTGTCTCCAGTTAAATCGAAGAGCTTCCCCAGTGTATGCACGTCTGTATCATCATGTTTTAGTGCTTCTTTGAAGTAATAGGCTGCTACTTTACGCTCATGTATATCGTTAAATAGCTTACACGCTATATCCCCCAAGTACCTGTATGAGGAAGCATGGCTTTCATTAGTATCTAGGATCTTTTTGAAAACCTCTGAGGTATCTTTACCTTTCAAATCTAATAAGAAAAAATAAAGACCGAGGTTATTACTATCTTCAACCCAAGCTTCTTCGTTGGATAGGTATTCTAAACTTGCAAACTTTTTATTTTTAAAATTATTTTTGATTTGGCTATCCATACCATCCTCTCAGATTAGATTTAAGAACAGAATTATACCTGTATTTCCAGGTGTTAATCTATCATTGTAACGGTCAAATAAACTTGAAGCCTTCTTTAGGCATTTCTCTAAATTTTATCTAATGAGTAGACAAATATTACAAGCGACCATAGCTATTCAAATGACCGAAACTGGCCCACAGCTAGCATTCAAAATATAGCCACCAATGAGCGCATTGGTGGCTAAGCGGATTATTTACTGTGATAAATACGAGTCTAAATTAGGTCGGCTTTGTGGTAGTTAATGACCATAGACGAATGGGCATTGGTAACTTTATCCTCACCAAATACTAACGTCAAAAAGTGCGCATAGCTGACGTTACCTTCAAATATTTTGCCATATATTTTATAATGTTTTTTATGATATTACTGAGGGCTCTTACTCATATTCAATAGTTTTTAAAAGTAACTACAAAAACAAAAATTAAGAGTTTGAAATTAAAGACTTTTACGATAGATTATAACGAAATCGAGTAGATGGGAACTAATAATACGTCTACATAATATATTGTTGAACGTTATTCAAGCTTCAACATTTAATATTCATAGGTAGCAAATGAAACTAGATTTAAGAAAGTCATCATTACAGCTTTTTAGTCGTCAATTGGTGAGGTTGAAATACGTACAACACATCCAAAATGACTTGGATAAAGAAAATACTCATAAATTTAGTCACAAGATTAATTACCTAAATCAGACGTATGTTTTTCACCTAGTTGCATATTGGCAGGATTTTATAGAGTCACTGGTAAAGCGAAAATTTTCTGATATTAAATCGGGGAGTGGAGAACACGTTTTAGATGATGTTTTGAATTTACATGTTGATAACCAACTAAAGAGATTCAATACACCTAATACTGAAAATATAGATCAACTTTTCAAAGACACACTTGGTTTAATTAAAATAACTAATAGTTGGGAAACCGCTGAATTTAGTAAAAGTGAAGCTAAAAAATACCTTGAACAAATACTAAATTCTAGACATCAAATAGCTCATAAAGGAAGTACTTCTAAAGAGCTAAGTTATGCCTCAAATTTTGATGATATGAACTTTATCTTTAAACTTGCTGTTTTACTTCAAAGTGCTGTAGATAAACATGATGTATAGCATGAACTATTAACAAGTCGTTTATAAGTAAAAAATCTGTTTTTTTTGCCTCTTAACGAGGCGTTACTCCCTTGGATAATCATGGAAATCAAAGAATACGAAGTGAACAGCCTTTCTGAATATATAACAGCAATAGAAAAGATTAATGAAGATTTTTCGTGCCATTCTTCAGATGTTTGGTATCGAGGGCTTGCTGATGCAAGTAATCAACTTATCCCTGGTGTTAAGTGGAGAGACATTGATGAAGACCAACATGAATATATGGTGTCAGAATTCTTAACAAGTTATGTTCTATATGAAAAAAATGAATTATCATCGGGATATGATCTTTATTCGTTAATGCAACATTATGGCTTGCCTACAAACTTACTTGATTGGAGTCTATCTCCGCTGACGGCCTTGTACTTTGCTATGGAAAAAGCTAATCCGAATTACGATAGGGTTGTGTGGGTTATGAACCCAGATGAATTAAATTCTATCACGTTAGGACAAAATACGATTCTCTGGCCTCACGATAAAGGCCATTATAGTACATATAACTTAGAACAGTATTTACCAACACCATTGAGAGCACCAGAGGGCGAACGACCACAAGATTTAGTTGCCATTCAAACACAGCCTACAAATCAAAGAGTATCCTCTCAACAAGGTGGTTTCACCGTACACGGAACAAGTGATGTGCCGATAGACAAGATTTTCGAAGAGGCTGAAGTAGACCAGATTGCAAAGGTAGTTATTAAAGGAAAAATCGCAACTAAAAACATTCGAAAATCATTAAGAACGCTTGGAATCAGAGAAGATACAATTTACCAAGACCTTTCATCTCTTGTTAGTAGAATTAAGCGAGAGTATGGGGTAAAGAGTTAACAAGTCAAAACACTCGGACGAAGCAAAGCTCTGCTGGTGTTTGAGGAGTTATCGATACAAAATCTAATCCAATCAGTCCGGTAAGATATAATAGTTAATGTCTGTAATGTGGTAGCTAGTGATCTTAGAACAATGAACACGGGTAGCTCTCCCTCAGAAAATGTTAATGTCAAAAAAGTGTGCTAAGCGGAAGCTGGAAGTAGTAATATCAAAGCTTCTGCTCCTCGCTAAAAGTTGACGCATAAATATCTAAATAGCTGGCCAAATTAACTGTGCCATTTAATACCCGTTGAATGAAATACTTACACCTAACCCGAATCATAGAGGTTCATAATTAGTAAAACAGGTAAGGCGCTTTGAAGGTTTAATCTTACTGTAGCTAGAAGGTAACAAAAATGAATGACAAGAAAAGGCCATATACTCCCGCAGATTACCCGGAGATTAAACCAAGATCTCTCCCTCAAATATCAATGACAGAGCAGATTTTAATTAAGCCTGACATCACACTAAGTTGGTATATAAGAGTATGGGATTATTTTAAGAGAAAGCTGTCTAGATAAAAAATCAACATATTAAAGACAAATCTATACACCCCGCACAGGCAGCTAATAAACTCA
>JALJPB010000128.1 GCA_022969175.1 Colwellia sp.
TATTTGCCCGATCAACAAGAGCGGCTTTTAGTTGCCACCGACTCTAGGCTACAAAACAGTCAGCAATATGAATGGTTGATGTCTCAAGGCTTTAGGCGTAGTGGTGAACAAATCTATCGCCCTTATTGTGAAAACTGCCAGGCTTGCCAATCAGTTAGAGTTTTGGCTACTGACTTTATGCCATCCAAAAGTCAAAAAAGAATACTAAAAAAAAATAACGCTTATACTTCTAAAGTCACAACAAAATTAAATGATGCTATTTATTATCCTCTTTATGAAAAGTATATTAATGAGGTTCATAAGGATGGGGCAATGTTTCCTGCTACTAATGCACAGTATCAAAGTTTTTTGACCGGCAAATTAACTAAGCAAGTATTTATCGAAATCTGGCATGGTGATGAACTTATTTCTGTTGCTATAACAGATGAGCTCGATGATGCACTTTCTGCGGTATATACATTTTATCATCCAGAATATAGAAAAAGTGGTATCGGTGTCTTTTCAATATTAAAACAAATAGAAACGGCTAAGAAAATGAATAAACCATTTTTGTATTTAGGCTATCAAATAGATCAATGTAAAAAAATGAATTATAAAAATAGATACTTCCCATATCAACAATTAAATGAAAATATTTGGAAAACAGTAAATAAATAGCACTATAGCTTTACTTTGGCTGATGATTTCGGCATTATCTGCGCAGCTTTTTTTTTATACTCAAGTGCATGTTAGAGCCACTTAAGTATATGCACTTTTTAGAGGTTTAACGCCCAATGGCGAAAGAAGAAAATATTGAAATGCAAGGTACTGTTTTAGATACCTTGCCAAATACTATGTTTCGTGTTGAATTAGAAAATGGCCATGTAGTTACGGCACATATTTCTGGGAAAATGCGTAAAAACTACATCCGTATTTTAACGGGTGATAAAGTGACTGTTGAATTGACACCTTATGATTTATCTAAAGGTCGCATTATTTTCCGTGCTAGATAATATTCAGTAAATTATCTAGCATTATTTTGATGGTAAATAATTTCTAATAAATTGAAAAAAGCCCTGATTAATCAGGGCTTTTTTATATCTTCAATATCTTAAAGTTAGAGAGCTAATGTTCAACAAGTTCTTTTTTAGACTCATAGCTAAGTACGAGTTTATCTTTCTTCACCCCTACCTTAGCGACGCCACCATGAGTTAAACCACCAAATAATAATTCATTGGCTAATGGTTTCTTCAATTGCTCTTGAATTAGCCGTGCCATAGGTCTAGCCCCCATAGATTTATCATAGCCCTTAACTGCAAGCCATTTTTTTGCATCTTTAGTTAATTCTAATGAAACACCTTTGTCATCTAATTTAGCTTGTAATTCAACAATAAATTTATCAACAACCTGTTGAATGACAACATCAGATAAATGATTAAACCAAACGATATTGTCTAATCGGTTTCTAAACTCAGGAGAGAATACTTTTTTAATCTCATCCATCGCATCAATACTATGATCTTGCTGTTTAAAGCCAATAGATTGACGAGTGGTTTCATGTACACCGGCATTGGTCGTTAAAACTAAAATTATATTTCTAAAATCGGCTTTACGACCATTATTGTCAGTCAAAATACCATGATCCATCACCTGCAATAAAATGTTATAAACGTCTTCATGTGCTTTCTCAATTTCATCAAGTAAAACTACCGCATGAGGATGTTTTAAAACTGCGTCAGTTAATAGGCCACCTTGTTCATAGCCGACATAGCCAGGAGGAGCTCCTATTAAGCGACTGACAGCGTGTTTTTCCATATACTCAGACATATCATAGCGTAAAAGCTCAACACCTAGTATTTTAGCCAGCTGTTGCGTTATTTCAGTTTTACCTACACCAGTTGGTCCAGCAAACAAGAATGAACCAATAGGTTTTTCTTCACTACCTAAACCTGCTCGCGACAAACGAATGACTGAAGTTAATTCATCAACTGCTTCGTCTTGTCCGAAAACAACTAATTTTAAATTTCTATCTAATGTTTTCAAACTGTCTGTTTCTGAGGACGATACTGATTTTTCAGGTATACGAGCAATTCTGGCCACAATACTTTCAATATCAACATCATTAATGACTTTTTTACGTTTAGAAGCAGTAACCAATTTTTGCTTCGCACCGGCCTCATCAATAACATCAATAGCTTTATCAGGTAAAAATCGCTCATTAATATACTTAGCAGAAAGTTGTGCTGCCGCACGCAATGCTTTGTTTGTATAACGAATACCGTGGTGTGATTCGTACTTCTCTTTTAATCCATGTAGGATCTTAGTGGTGTCATCAACACTAGGTTCAACGATATCTATTTTTTGGAATCGACGAGCTAATGCCCGATCTTTTTCAAAGATACTTTGATATTCTTGGTAAGTTGTTGACCCCATACAACGCAGTTTTCCAGAAGATAATAGTGGTTTAATTAAATTAGACGCATCCATCATGCCACCAGAAGCCGCTCCAGCACCTATAATGGTGTGAATTTCATCAATAAACAAAATAGCATTACCATCTTGTTCTAACTCTTTTAAAAGTGCTTTAAATCGTTTTTCAAAATCACCACGATATTTAGTACCAGCAAGTAATGCGCCCATATCTAACGAGTATATTGTTGCATCAGCTAAGAACTCAGGTACTTTTTCATCGATAATTAGGTTGGCGAGTCCTTCTGCAATAGCTGTTTTACCAACACCTGCTTCTCCTACGAGTAAAGGGTTATTTTTTCGTCTTCGACCTAATACTTGTAATGCTCTTTCTAATTCACTATCTCGACCAATAAGAGGATCGATATTGCCGGCTTTTGCCTCTTCGTTGAGGTTAGTAGCAAAGTTTTCAACCGTTCTTGGCTCTTCTTCAATTTGTTGAGGGGCTTCCTCTGATGAATGCTCCCCATCAGGCTGATCTATTTTAGAGATACCATGAGAGATAAAATTAACGATATCTAAACGACTAATATCCGATTTTTTTAAGAAATAAGCCGCTTGTGATTCTTGCTCACTGAAAATAGCGACAAGTACATTAGAACCACTAACTTCACTCTTCCCTGACGATTGAACATGGAAAACTGCTCGTTGTAAAACACGCTGAAACCCAAGGGTCGGTTGAGTTTCTCTTTCTTCTTCACCCGCAGGGATCACTGGTGTGGTTTCACCAATAAAATCGAGTAATTCTTTTCTTAACTTAACCATATCAGCACCACATGCTTTCAGTGCATCGATGGATGACGGGTTATCAAGTAACGCCAATAATAAGTGTTCTACAGTCATGAATTCATGACGAGAATCTTTTGCTTGGCGAAACGCCATATTCAGGGAAATTTCTAAATCTTTATTTAGCATAGGCTACTCCAATTCAAACCTCGCACTCTTATGCCTTTTCCATCACACATTTTAACGGGTGTTGATTTACTGTTGCATAATCGCTCACTTGACTTACTTTTGTCTCTGCAACTTCTGCA
Organism: Colwellia sp.; assembly: GCA_022969175.1. Lineage (GTDB taxonomy): Bacteria > Pseudomonadota > Gammaproteobacteria > Enterobacterales > Alteromonadaceae > JALJPB01. The sequence goes on from JALJPB010000128.1 coordinate 3,483, forward strand.
GTATATGTGCCACAACGTCCTTTACCTTTATAATGTATTGCTAGCATAATATCTGTTGCGTTATCTGAATTCAAATCAAAAAACTTTTGCAATACATCGATTACAAAATCCATCGGAGTATAGTCATCATTTAATAATACTACGTTATACATTGACGGTTTTTGATGTTCTTGAACAAACTCTTTTTCTAGGACTTCTTGGTCGCCTATTAACTCTTTCCACTTGCTCATAATTCTATATTAGTCTGTACCAGCAAATTTTGCTGCATCATTTGAGAAATAAACAAACAAATAATATGAAAAAAACATAAAATTTACTTGACTATTTTTATTTATTATCTACGATTTAAAAAGTGGCGAATATATAGTCACAATTGATTAGTTGATAATGCTTTTGGGGAAGCATACCTAATTACCGATGAATTTAGAAGGATGTTGAAGTATGGCTCACGGTACTGTGAAATGGTTTAATAATGCGAAAGGTTTTGGTTTTATTTGTCCGGAGGATGGCGGCGAAGATATTTTCGCTCATTATTCAACGATTCAAATGGAGGGTTACCGCACCTTAAAAGCGGGACAAGACGTAAATTATGAACTTAATGCGGGTCCTAAAGGACATCACGCGGCGAGTATTACGCCTGATGAAATTGAATCTAACGAATAACTTTAAATTGTATAAAACACCGCCTATGCGGTGATCCCGATCATTATTATGATAAAACAGATCGGTTTCAATTATCGAGTTACTACACAAAAGCTTCTAAGTTTACTTAGGAGCTTTTTTATTGCTTTTATTTAGCTATTTTATAAATCGAGAGTAAAGCAAAGGCACTAAGTAGTGCCTTTGCTAACAAGCGATATTATCTAACGGGTAAAGTAGGAACCGTAATACCTGACATTTCTAACATGACTCTCACAACTTGACAGCTATAGCCAAACTCATTGTCATACCAAACGTAAAGTACTGCACGATCACCGTCAACAATAGTTGCTTGTGAATCAACTACACCCGCATAACGAGAGCCAACTAAATCTGAAGATACAATTTCAGTTGATGCCGTATAGTCCACTTGATTTTGTAATTTTGAGTTTAGTGAAATGTTACGGATATAATCATTAAGTGCGTCTTTATCAGTTGCCTCTTTAAGATTTAGATTCATAATAGCCATTGAAACATTCGCCGTAGGTACGCGAATCGCATTACCAGTTAATAAACCTTTTAACTCAGGTAAAGCTTTCGCAACAGCTTTTGCAGCACCTGTAGTGCTGATCACCATATTTAATGGCGCACTTCGACCACGTCGAGGTGATGGATGGTAATTATCAATTAAATTTTGATCATTGGTATAAGAATGAACCGTTTCAACATGACCATTTTTAATACCATATTTATCGTTTATCGCTTTAAGCACAGGTGTAATGGCATTGGTGGTACAGCTAGCTGCAGATATGATTTTATCTGCTGCTAAAATCATATCTTGATTCACGCCATAAACGATATTTTTGATGTCACCTTTTGCTGGCGCTGTTAACAATACCTTAGCAATACCTTTAGATTGTAGATGTTGATTTAAGCCATCTTCATCAGTCCAAATACCTGTATTATCAACAAGTAACGCATTATTAATGCCGTATGATGTGTAATCTACCTCAGATGGTGATTTAGCATAAATTACTTGGATAAAGGCACCGTTAGCTTTAATTACGTTATTTTCGGTATCTATCGTAATACTACCGTTAAAAGCGCCATGAACAGAATCACGACGCAATAAGCTTGCACGCTTTTCTAAATCGTCCTTGTTGCCTGGACGAAGAACAATAGCTCTTAATTTGAGTTGTGTGCTCGGGCCAGCACGTTCAATTAACAAGCGGGCTAATAAACGACCAATTCTGCCAAAACCATAAAGTACAACGTCTTGAGATTCTTGTTTATTATCATCTTTAGAAATATCAGTTAATTCTTTTTCCAAGTATTGCTCAATAGACAAACCATTAGCTTCGCCTAAAAATAAATAACGGTAGGCTAATTTACCAACATCAATACGTGAAGGAGCTAAACTCATTTTGCTTAACGCTTCGACAAATGGAAAGCTTTCACGTAAACGAAGCTTGTTTTCTTCATGTAAAGCCACTGACTTGTGAGCTTTTATAATGTCGATTGTTGAAGCATTAACTAATGGGCGGCCATAAATAGACACTTCAATGCCATTGTTTCTGAATAATTGTCCTATAATAGGTAACATGTTTTCAGCGAAAGTTTGACGCTCTAGCCAGCTTGTTTGATATTGTTCCTCAAGATGAGAAGTCATTGCATAAACCTTTTATTTCAGTCAATTGAACGATAATCTGTTAACAAAGTATAATAAAAATTTAAATTTGATAACAGTGATACTTAGATGCGGCGCATATTGTAATGCAAGCTGTAATGTTTCGCCAGTGGTTACATGTTATATATTGGATAATTTATGAAAAAATTCTTTTTGTTATTAATGCCAATCATACTACTGACAAGTTGTGATTCAGCGCCAAAACTATCAGAGGTTTGTCAAAACAATAAACAGTTATGCCAGGTATTTACTGAAGATTCTTGGTGTAAAACTGAACGTAAACACGTAATAATGACGTCAGTAAAGCTTAATAACTCACAACAAGATATTGATAAATACAATTTGTTATTGGCCTATGAAGCCTATGGAAAATGTGTAAGATTCGCAAAAAAAATTGAACATATTAAACTTAAGGGAAAGAAGTCGCTCAGAGTAGAAAATTATTTAAAATCTCAAGTGCTTATTAAAACTCTATCTAACCAAACCCAAAATTCACAACACCCTAGTTTGCTGTTTTATCATTGGTCGAGGTACTTGGATCAAAACGCATTGAGTAATTTTTTAGCTATGGAGGGTAGTGGCGTACTAGAGACTCCCGAAGGGCAGTTTAACCTGGCAAGTTACTATATAAAGGTTGATGATGCAAAAACGTTATCGTTACTCTTTCATGCCTTGGAGTTATATCAAGAAGGTGATCAAATTAACAATGAAATTTTCTCTAGTTTAGCGACCATTTTTCAAGGGGACAATAAAGTTAAACAAGCCTATATATGGCTTAAAATTTATCACTTATATAGCCCGGAAAAAGAAAGTGTTACCGAGAAAAGCCTCATTAATTTTGCTAAAACTCATCACTTAAAACAATCATTACTAGATAAAGTTGCCGAACAAACACTTGCCAATATTGAGCGTTCAACATTTAAAGCGCCAAGATTTTAATACTAAACAAATTGATTAATTAGTTGAGCATAATTCAGTGGGGATAAACTTTTAAGGTCAAGGCGTATTCAAGACTTGCGAAACGATAAACTCAAAGAGTTAACACAATAACGTTTTCCTGTTGGTGCAGGTCCATCATCAAAAACATGGCCTAAATGTGACTGACAATGTATGCATTGAATTTCAACTCTTTGCATTGCCAAACTATCATCTGTTACATAGTCAACTTGGTTTTCTATAGTTTTAAAGAAGCTTGGCCAACCACAACCGGCATTAAATTTAGACGAAGATTCAAATAACGGTTGCTCACAACAAGCACAATGGTAAGTGCCTGTATGCCAATGATCATTATAAATACCCGTAAAAGGCCTTTCGGTAGCCGCTAACCGACATACTTTAAAAGCTTCTTCACTTAGTTTTTCTTTATAATGATCATCTTTCATATTATTTTTGTGCCGGCTTAATGGTAATCATTTTACGATCAGGTGTTGACCACTGAACATGATATTTTTTACCCGTATTGGTATCGAGTCGTTCAAAAGTATGTGCACCAAAATAATCTCTTTGCCCTTGTAATAGGTTAGCAGGTAAAACATCACTTCGCATCGAATCATAGTAGGCAAGTGAAGAAGAAAGTGCGCCTATGGGAATGCCTAATAAAGTTGCTTGGGCAACCGCTTTACGCCAGTTTGTTTGACTGTTGCTTATCTGCTGGGCAAAAAACTCATCCAATAACAAGTTATCTAAATCATCATTACGTTCAAACGCATCAGCAATTGACTGTAAAAATGCCGCTCGAATAATACAACCTGCACGCCATATTTTTGCAATGCTGGCAAAGTCTAACGTCCAACCATGCTCTTTTCCAGCAAGTTTCATTAGTTGAAATCCCTGAGCATAGGCACAAATTTTGGCACAATAAATAGCGTCATGCAGTTGTTCAATAATTACTTGTTGCTCATCAGCAGTTAAGCTTTTGTTGTCAGGCCCAGCAAGTATTTTTGATGCCTGCAGTCGTAAGTTTTTAAATGACGAAATTGACCGTGCATAAACTGCCTGTGAAATAGTTGGCGCTGGGCAACCTACTTCTAAACTGCTCATAGCGGTCCAAAGACCCGTTCCTTTCTGCCCTGCTTTGTCAAGAATCACATCTACTAACGGTGTTCCTTCATCAGTTTTATGACGAAGTACATCAACTGAGATTTCCATTAAGTAACTGTCTAGTGGACCTAAATTCCACTGTTCAAATATATCAGCTATTTCATCGGGAGTTAAAGAAAGTCCTGAACGTAGCACATGATAGGCTTCACAAATAATCTGCATATCAGCATATTCAATACCGTTATGAACCATTTTCACATAATGGCCGGCTCCTGCTGGACCAATATAGGCAGTACAAGGCTCACCTTCTTCAATAGTTTGTCCAGGTTTAGTGCGCTCCAATGGTTTGCCTGTAATGGTGTCCACTTTTGCCGATATAGACTCCCATATAGGTTTAATACGACTCCAAGCGTAGGGAGAGCCACTAGGCATTAATGCAGGGCCAAACCTTGCGCCAACTTCGCCACCAGAAACAGCTGATGAAAATAAAATGAAATTAGCTTTATATTTAGTTTCACGCTCGACGGTATCAACCCATAAACTATTACCAGTATCTATAACAATGTCGTCTGGTTGAATTCCTGCACCGATTAAGTTTTCACAAACTTGATCAACAGGTGCTCCTGCGGGAACAGATAACACAATTAAGTGAGGTGCTTTTAATCGAGAAAGTAACTGGGTATACGACGAACAGCCGTAAACGCGCTTTTGGCGAGAACCTTCATCAACAGCCATTTGTTCTTCGAGATCTTGCTCGATCACTTCATCAATTTTTTCAATATTGAGATCAAAGGCAGCAATTTTATGACCATTATCTGCTAGGTTTAAGACAAGGTTTTTACCCATTACACCTAGACCAATAAAGCCAATGTCACACAAAATATTTTCTTGTGTCATAGTTTAATTCCATGTTGGTAAAGTTAAAACTTAATGCTTAACTCAAAAAGAGAGCTGTTAACTTAATGTACTGATATATTTTCGGCATTCTACCACGGCAAAAGATCTAATTCATACAATTTTGTATACCATTCAAGCTTCAAAGCTTTTATTTTAGTAATTCTACGTAACAAAACATCGATAACCACACTAAACTGACAATAAAGTGACAATAACAGCTAATTTAGCTTGAGTTTTTCGTTAAATGGTGTAATTTTACTACATATTGATTTTTAGGAGTTCATCATGACAATTAAAGTAGCCATAAATGGCTTTGGCCGTATTGGTCGTTTTGTATTTAGAGCAGCAGCAGAAAGAGATGATATTGAAATTGTCGGTATTAATGATTTAATTGATGTGGACTACATGGCGTACCTATTAAAATATGACTCTACTCATGGCCGTTTTAATGGCACGGTTGAAGTTGTAGAAGGTAACTTAGTTGTTAATGGTAAAACAGTACGAGTAACAGCTGAACGTAACCCAGAAAATTTGAAATGGGATGCTATTGATACTGATGTTGTTGTTGAGTCAACTGGCTTGTTTTTAACCGATGAAACTGCACGTAAACATATTACCGCTGGCGCTAAAAAAGTGGTATTAACTGCCCCATCTAAAGATGATACCCCGATGTTTGTTTGTGGTGTTAACCAAGTAAGCTACGCCGGAGAAGATATTGTCTCAAACGCTTCTTGTACAACGAACTGTCTGGCCCCCATTGCCAAAGTATTAAATGATAACTGGGGAATTAAAGACGGTTTAATGACCACAGTACATGCGACTACAGCAACACAAAAGACGGTAGATAGTCCATCAGGTAAAGACTGGCGAGGTGGTCGTGGTGCAGGTCAAAATATCATACCTTCATCTACTGGCGCAGCAAAAGCAGTTGGTAAAGTCATTCCAGAGCTTAACGGTAAACTAACAGGCATGGCCTTTCGTGTTCCTACTCCCGATGTTTCTGTTGTTGATTTAACGGTAAACCTTAAAAATCCCGCTAGCTACCAAGAGATTTGTCAAGCAATGAAAGCGGCTTCAGAAGGTGAGTTAAAAGGGATATTAGGTTATACAGAAGACCAAGTTGTTTCTAATGATTTTATTGGTGAAACCTGTACGTCTGTTTTTGATGCAAACGCTGGTATTGCCTTAACTGACACCTTTGTAAAAGTAGTGTCTTGGTATGATAATGAAATTGGTTATTCAAATAAGGTACTTGATCTAGTCTCTTATGTTGTTGCTTATGAAAACAACGAATCTGTATTAAAGTCAGCTTAACTGATTAGTTAAGTTTCACTATTGATACAAGCCAGACAATGTCTGGCTTTTTTTGTCTGGATAACGGTATTAACCGCTTTCATTGATGAAGAAGTGTTATTCCTGCCCGGACAATATTTACCTATTCTGATACCAATTGAAATAAAGAACCGATCATTTTAAGACGGTTAACTATTCAATAATTGCGTTACTCACAGGAAAGTGAGCACTTAGGTTTTGTCTGGAGCTAAAAACCTGTACTTTTTATCATTATAGCCTGATATCAATCAAACGCATCGGCTACATAGATATAATCGCTTAGGCTTAGTTTGGAATAATAAACCTGTACTCTTGAAAAATATTCCCTGCGTAATAGCTGGTCACTTTTAAACACAAGGGTATTATATTCACGACTACATGGATGTAGGATGTAGAAGTTGGAACAAAAAAACCAAACTGATGTTTGGTTTTTGATCTAAAACTTTCATAATATTTTTAACGATACTTCCAACGACAATGAAAGCTATGGAAAGCTAAATTTTCATGCTATTTAACATGTGTAAGTGCTTGATTAGCTAGTGTTGTTATTGCTGACCAATCTTTCGCTTCAACAATTTTATCATTAACTAACCATGAACCACCACAACAAGCAACATTCGGTTGCGCCAAATAATCTCGTATATTGTTAATGTTAATGCCGCCTGTTGGACAAAAACGAATATCAGGAAATGGACCCCCAATTGATTGAATCGCTTTTATACCACCAGAAGCTTCTGCAGGGAAAAATTTAAGATGGTCATAACCATAATCTGCACCGTCCATTAACTCAGAAATAGACGAAATACCAGGGATTAAGGCAATTTTCCCTTCGTTGCCTGCTTGTAATAAATCTTTAGTAAGACCTGGGCTTATCGCAAACTTAGCACCTGCATCATAAGAGCGTTGCAACTGTTCACGGTTTGTTACTGTTCCTGCGCCAATAATAGCCTCTGGTAATTCTTTTGCGATCTTCTCAATCACTTCTAGTGCTGCAGACGTTCTAAGCGTTACTTCTAATACCTTAACATTTGCAGCAAGTAGAGCTTCAGCAATAGGTAGAGCATCTTCAACATTTTTAATAACTAATACAGGAACAATAGGCCCCATTGCGAAAAGATCTTTCGGCATGATTTG
>JALJPB010000129.1 GCA_022969175.1 Colwellia sp.
GGCAGTAGTGGGTAGCTCTGGTTGTGGTAAAAGTACTTTTTTACACCTTGCTGGTGCACTTGATAAACCAAGCTCTGGCCACGTTATGATCAATTCTATTGATATTCACCAGTTATCAGATAAAGAGCAAGCAAAGTTTCGAAATCGACACATAGGTTTTATTTATCAGTTTCATCATTTAATGATGGAATTTTCAGCACTAGAAAATGTTGCTATGCCTTTGTTGATTCGTGGTGATAGTCCTAAACAAGCATCGCTTGAAGCTCAGAATATGCTTGAAAAAGTAGGCTTAAGTCACCGAAGTCACCACCGACCTTCAGAGTTGTCAGGGGGAGAGCGTCAACGAGTCGCTATTGCCCGCGCATTGGTAACTAAACCTTCGCTGATATTAGCGGATGAGCCAACAGGGAATTTAGATTTTGAAACCGCTGAGCAAATTTTTCAACTATTAAAGTCATTAAATGCTTCTGAGAATACAAGTTTTGTTATTGTTACCCATGATTTAGTATTGGCGTCAAAAATGGATCGTCAATTGACATTAACAAAAGGCAAGCTAGAAGATGTTAGTGCTGATGAACGCAGTCAAATGAATGCTGATGTATCCTCAACTGCGAGTTCTCAGGAAGCGACTAATGTTTAAACCATTAGGTCTTTTTCTCGGGCTTCGTTATGTACGTAGCCGACACGGTAATGGTTTTTCGTCTTTCATTTCAGCTTCATCCACCATTGGCATTGCCTTAGGTGTTATGGTGTTAATTGTCCTGCTTTCTGCTATGAATGGTTTTGAGCGAGAGCTTTCTCAAAAACTATTATCGATTGTTCCTCACGCTGAAATTATTTCAGTAAAAAAGCCTATTAGCGATTGGCCTTCAAAGATTAAAAAAATATTATTACACCCTCAAGTTATTTCTGCAGCGCCGGTTATTAAAATGGCTGGCATGATGCAAAAGGGTAATCAATTAAAGGGACTTAATGAAATCAGAGGGGTAGATGTTGAACTTGAGCAACAAGTTTCGTCAATCACCGACATTATGGATAAAGGCCAATGGCAAGACTTAAACCGTGAAGATGTTTTAGCTGTGGTGATAGGCTCAGGCATTGCAAAAAAATTAAAAGCAAAAGTCGGTGACAAAGTTCAACTGTTGTTGCCTCGCCCTAATGCTAATAATGACTCACAACAACGTAAAATATTTTCTGCGCCGTTAAAACGTAATGTCACTATTGTAGGTATTTTTAAATTTGGCGGTACCATTGATGACACCTTAGCGTACATGTCGTTAAAAAATGCCAATAAGCTGATGTCTTACCATCAAGGTGAAACTCAAGGCTTTAGGTTAAAAATTGCTGATGTCTTTCAAGCTCCTGTCGTCGCTCGGCAAGTAGGTAATAAGATGGATAGTTATGTCTACATTTATAATTGGACAGGCACACAAGGCCATATTTATAACGATATTCAATTAGTACGTATGATGATGTTTATTGTGTTGGTTTTGGTGATTGCCGTTGCCAGCTTTAATATTGTTTCAACACTTATCATGGCCGTTAATGATAAAAAAGGCGATATAGCGATATTGATTACTATGGGGGCAAAGTCTTCGGTGATCATGACTGCGTTTATTATTCAGGGCTTGATAAATGGATTTTTAGGTTGTGCTATTGGCGGCAGCTTAGGCGTTTATCTTGCGTTAAATCTTACCGGATTTGTTTCAGCTATAGAGTCACTTTTAGGGTTGAACTTTTTATCTGCAGATGTTTATTTTATCGACTATATTCCGACACAAGTTAATTCGTCAGATGTTTATATTACCGTAGTTACTGCATTGATAATGAGCTTGATTGCTACTATTTACCCCGCTTGGCGGGCAACAAAAGTTGAACCGGCTCAAGTTTTAGGTCAGCTATAAAACCGTTTTGTCATTATTGTGCAAGTTGAATCACTTAGCTTGCAATACTTTCTACTTTCTACTTTCTACTTTCTACTTTCTTTGCGTTTTTTCCAATGTTTAGCCACTGAAAATCGCCAAGCCCCTTGAATGGTAAAATAGCCTAATATTGCAAAAAGAGTAGCTAGAATGCCACACCCCGTTATAAATGCTGGTCCAATGGTGGATAAGCTGTCTATTACCCATTGCCAACTTGCTTCAAAAATAAAATCTTTTTCACTACTTCCTAGTGCCCAAGTTCCTACTAAATAACAAAAATAGAAAATAGCAGGCATAGTAATTGGGTTAGTTATCCAAACTAATGCGACTGACAAGGGTAAGTTTGCATGAAATAAAATAGCACCGCCCGCCGCTAATACCATTTGAAATGGCACTGGAATAAAAGCAAAAAATAGGCCGACAGCAAATGCTTTTGATACTGAACGTCTATTTAAGTGCCATAAATTAGGGTTATGTAATAAGTCACCAAAAATCTGTAAGTGTTTATTATTTTTAATGGTATTTTGATCTGGCAACCATCTTTTAATGAATTTTTTAGGCATAGGTTCTACAATTATAGTATTACGGAAAATGCTTTTCTAACACATACACTCATCAAATATGAGGATCACTATGGATTGGTGGTTATTAAGCTTCTTTATTGGCGCTATTTTTTCATTATTTTTGCCGATAGTACCAGAAATATCTAATCTGTTGTTATTTATTACACTGGCGGCAGCATTATTTTTTTATCAACCTTTACGAAGCTCTAGTGGGGTATTCTTTGCTATTGCTTGGCTGTTATTTAATGGCTTTGTTTATAACACTGTTTGGCAAGACAATGATTTAGAACCGCAGAACCTTGCTAAACAGCCTCACTTTGTTGAAGGTAATATTGTTAACATCCCGACTAAATTGAAAAATGTTTATCGCTTTAATTTTGAGGTGACCAAGCTCAATGACCAAGTTTTACCAACATCTTTTTTTATTAGGTTAAGATGGGAAGTGGATAAAGAAAATAAAGATCGTTCTTTATTTCAAGGTCAAACATACCGTTTAAAGATTAAGTTTAAGCCCGCTCATGGCTTTGCTAATGAAGGTGGTTTTAACTATCAATTATGGTTAAAACAAAAAAACATTGTTGCCACCGGATATGTAAAAAATGATAAAAAAAATCAGTTAATCAATGCAAATATTGGCCTTAGACATCAGCTATATCAGTCATACCGTCAAAACTTACCTGAGCATGAATTATCGTCACTGCTTTTAGCCTTATCCTTTGCTCAACGCAGCGAAATGTCCGCTGATATTTGGCAAGTATTACAAGCAACGGGCACTCAACATCTTATCGCAATTTCGGGTTTACATTTAGGTCTTGTTGCCAGTGGTAGTTTTATATTTTTTGTTTTGTTGGTCCGTATCTTGCCACTTAATAAGTTATTGAGCAAAGAAACTCAGCAGAAGATTGTCATGCTTAATCTTAGATATGTTGTATTGTTGATGAGTTTAGCGGTTACCTTCTTTTATGGCTACTTAGCTGACTTTAGTTTACCGACAATGCGAGCTTTACTGATGATTGTTTTATATTGGCTAATGAGACTTAGCTCGATAAAGTTACCAATTAAACGTTGGTTTTTAATCACCATTTTTTTATTGATTTTGATTGAACCTTTTAGCTTGTTCAGTTCAAGTTTTTGGCTTTCGGTATATGCGGTATTTATAATTTTCATTACCTTATGGCGATTTTCTTATGTCTTAAGTAATAGTGAAAAGTTATGGCAAACAATTAAGGGCTTGTTGATCATTCAATTGTCTTTAACATTATTCTTGTTGCCATTAACGGCATTGTTTTATCAACAAATATCACTGATATCTCTGTTAGCAAACCTTATTGCTGTACCTGTGATGAGCTTTATCATTATACCTTTGTCGTTAATATCTTTAGTTTTACTACCTTTTAGTGAATTTTTGAGCCATGAGGTGATGGTGTTATCTTTAGAGGTTGTACAACTACTGTGGTGGTATTTAGTTTTACTTGCCAAACAACCTTTCTCATTGATTTCTATCTCCCAAATACAAGGACAGTTTATCGCTGTTTTCATCGGCGTTGTGGGTGTTTACTGCTTTTTATCACCGTCTTTATTGCCTGTGACTAAATTACTTAGAGATCTTAAATCAAGATTAACTAAAAGTTTGACCCATGTATTTATAACAAGTAGTGAAAATAAACCTTTTAAAGTGCCAAATATCACCATAATAGTATTTATTGCTGTTTTACCGATGCTTTCTTCAATTACCCTTAGCGGAGATGACTCAAAAAAAGTGCTCATGAATAATCACTCAGCGATACCACCAAGGGAAAATAAATCTCAGAGCTGGCAAGTTAATGTCTTAGACGTAGGGCAGGGATTAGCCATTATCATTCAAAAAGATGGGCATGCGATTCTTTATGACACTGGAGCCGCTTATCCTAGTGGTTTTAATTTAGTAGACGCAGTAATCATTCCTTATTTAGAGTTTCATGGTATTAGTAAACTCGACAAAGTCATTATAAGTCACAGCGATAATGACCACGCGGGCGGTTTGTTTAGCTTACAAAAACAATTTATTGTCGATGAATTTATTATCAATGATCAATCGATACGAGAGCCTGACAATAAATATTGTTTGCTTGGTCAAAGCTTTACTTGGCAAGGGCTTAATTTTGTGCAGCTTTGGCCAAGACAAAATAAAGGTAAGGCAAATGACGACTCGTGTGTTATTCGTATTAGTGATGATTCTCATAGCGTATTATTAACAGGAGATATTTCAAGGAAGGTTGAAAGGCAATTGATTGCCAACTCACAAATGAGTGGCCATAATAATCTGCAAACAATTTCGCAGTTAAATGGTGATAAGTTAAGTGCTGATATTTTAATTGCTGCCCATCATGGCTCTAAAACCTCTTCAAGCATTGGATTTATTAAAAAAGTAGCCCCTGAAACTGTCATTTTTAGTGCTGGATTTATGAATCGTTGGCAAATGCCAGACAAAAGGGTATTACAACGGTTTAAAGAGGCGGATATACCAACACTCTCTACAAATAACCAAGGAATGATTCGCATTGAGTTTTTTCCCAAAGAGATCAAAATTCATACTTACAGGCGAGATTTAATGCCATATTGGTTTGTAAATTAAAAAAGCAGATTTAATTAGTTGGTTGAATGAAAAAATAGCGCTAAAATAGCCAAGTATTTAATTTATAAGTCATTGAGAGACTCCATGTCCGACGCTTCACCAGCTAATAATTTGTCATCATCGTCAACTAATACCCCAACGCCTGTTAAAGAACAAGTTACAACATGGCAAACATTTAGAAGATTAATGACCTTTGCTAAACCTTATCAGTCTGCTTTTATTGCCGCCATTATTGGCATGATAGCCTATGCTTCGATTGATGCTTACGTATTTTCTATGCTTCAACCTTTGATCGATGAAGGTTTTGGAGATGAAGGTTCAAACTTTCTGAAATGGGCCCCGCTTTTTATTATTGTGATGTTTGTTTTACGAGGTACCGCCCATTTTGTTGGTAATTATTGTTTGGCTTGGGTAGGTAATAATGTCGTTGCTGATTTAAGGCAAAAACTGTTTGAGCATATTATGAGCATGTCAGTTTCATTTCATGATAAGGAATCGACCGGCAGTTTGATCGCAAAACTGACCTATGACAGTGAACAAGTTTTAAATGCTACTAGTAAGGCACTTATTACTCTAGTACAGCAAGGTGCTTTTGTTGTTGGTTTATTGATTGTGATGTTTTACAACAGTTGGCAATTATCCCTGATTTTTTTAGTTATCACTCCGATTATTGCCGTTGTTGTAGTTTTTGTTTCTGGACGATTTAGAAAAATCAGTAAAAATATTCAAGGCGCGATGGGACAAGTTAATAGTGCAGCCGAACAAGTATTTAATGCACATAAAGTAGTATTAGCCTTTGGCGGAAAACAAGGGGAGTTTGATCGTTTTAAAAAAATAAACAAACATAACCGTCAACAGCGTATGAAAATGGTAGGTACCAAAGCTGTTAGTGTGCCACTTATCCAAATTATTGCATCATTTGCCTTAGCGGTAGTACTATATGTAGCCAATCTTGAAAGCATGCAAGAGAGTTTATCTGCTGGCAGTTTTACCACCGTATTAATGACGATGGCAATGTTACTTCGGCCTCTAAAGTTGTTGACTACAGTCAACGGTGAATTTCAAACAGGCATGGCAGCGGCGATTAGTATTTTTGATGTGTTAGATCAAAAAATAGAAAAAGACGAAGGAACCTTAATTCTTAAAGTACCTAAGGGTGAACTCGCTTTTGAAAATGTAACTTTTAGCTATGCAGGGAAAGAGCAAGCGGTACTAGAAAATATTTCTTTTAGTGTTTCTCCGGGAGAGACATTGGCATTAGTTGGCCGATCAGGAAGTGGAAAGTCAACCGCTAGCTCGTTATTTCTTCGATTTTATGATGCCGATAGCGGTGAAGTACGGGTTGATGGTATCGATGTTAAGAAGTATCAGCTCTCAAGTTTAAGACAACAGTTTGCTTATGTTTCACAACAAGTTGTGCTCTTTAACGACACCATTGCTAATAATATTGCTTATGGAAAGCCTAAAGCAAGCCGAGATGAAATAATAATCGCAGCCAAAAATGCTCATGTCATGGAGTTTGTCGACAATATGCCTGAAGGACTTGATACCAATATTGGTGAAAATGGTGCAATGCTTTCTGGTGGACAACGTCAACGAATTGCTATTGCTAGAGCATTATTGTGTGACGCGCCTTTTTTAATTCTAGATGAAGCAACTAGTGCCCTTGATACTGAATCAGAACGGCATATTCAAGATGCGTTACAAGTATTGCAACAAAATAGAACCTGTATTGTCATTGCCCATCGTTTATCTACCATTGAAAATGCAGATAAAATTATTGTTATGGAGAAAGGGAAAATCTTAGAGCAAGGTGACCATCAATCACTATTAGCTGAAAAAGGCGCTTATGCTCAACTTCATAATTTTCAATTTAGCTAACCTTATGAACAAAGAAATTAGTTTATGCGTTTAATCGAAAAAGTTTGGTTTAAATCCCATGCTAGCAAATGGATTATTGTCCCATTATTATTGCCTTTAGCAGCATTATTTGCTGTTATCAGTAAAGTTAGACGGTACTGTTATTCCACTAACATTTTTAAATCTTACCGAGTAGACAAACCTGTAGTTGTTGTTGGTAACATAGGTATTGGTGGTAATGGCAAAACGCCTGTCGTGGTATTATTAGTACAATTATGCCAAGAGCTAGGATTAACACCCGGTGTGATAAGTCGAGGATATGGGGGGAATGCTCCTAACTATCCATATTTACTTAATAATAAAAGTAGCACGGATGAGGCCGGTGACGAGCCCATTTTAATTTATCAGCGCTGTAAGGTACCTGTTGTTGTTGGCGCCGATAGAGTCGCTAATGCTGATTTATTAATCTCACAAGGTTGCGATATAATTTTAGCTGATGACGGCTTACAGCATTATCGTTTAAAAAGAGATATTGAAATTATCGTTGTTGATGGTAAACGATTATTTGGTAACGGTTTGTTATTGCCTGCAGGACCTTTAAGAGAAGGGCTTTGGCGGTTAAAAACAGCAGACTTTGTTATTAATAATGGCGGAAACAAAGAAAAAGTTATTAATGAAGAAATGGTGATGAATTTAAACGCCAATTTCGTTTGTCACTTAGTAACAGGAGAAAGAAAGTCGTTAACTGAGTTTATCTCACAACATAAAGTGGTAAACGCAATGGCTGGTATTGGCTCCCCTGAGCGATTTTTTAATACCTTAGCCGAATTAGACTTTGAGGTAATTCACAGTAAAGGTTTTGTTGACCACCATAATTTTTCTTTAATTGATTTTGGCAGCTTTGATAATGACTTACCTTTGCTTATGACTGAAAAAGATGCGGTTAAGTGTCAACCCTTTGCCATGACTAATTGGTGGTATTTACCGGTAGATGCAGTTATCGCAGCAATTGAACTTGAACAAATAAAAACAAAACTTAAACAACTTACAATATAAAAAATGAGAGATAAAATGGCTTTTGATACAAAATTAATGGAAATTTTGGCATGCCCAGTATGTAAAGGTAAGCTTGATTATAAAAAAGAGCAACAAGAGTTAATATGTAACTTTGACCGTTTAGCCTACCCAATTGAAAAAGATATTCCGGTATTATTAGAAAGTGAAGCTCGCCGTATTTCTTTAGATGAAAATAAAGCATAGGAAGGTTGTTATGTCATTTGTGGTTGTTATTCCTGCTCGGTTTGAATCGTCCCGCTTACCTGGGAAAGTGCTCGCAGATATCAATGGTAAGCCGATGATCCAATGGGTTGTTGAAAAGGCAAAACTCAGTGGTGCTAAACAAGTAATTGTTGCGACCGATAATGATGAAGTTGCTAACGTAGTCACTGGTTTTGGTGGGGAAGTTTGTAAAACACGTTCAGATCACCAATCGGGTACAGAGCGTTTGGCTGAAGTAATGGAACTTTATAATTTCCCAGATGATGAAGTGATTGTTAATGTTCAAGG
This sequence comes from Colwellia sp., assembly GCA_022969175.1. Taxonomy (GTDB): domain Bacteria; phylum Pseudomonadota; class Gammaproteobacteria; order Enterobacterales; family Alteromonadaceae; genus JALJPB01. The sequence continues at coordinate 8,526 of JALJPB010000129.1, forward strand.
TGATGAACCGTTTATACCCCCTGAAAATATTAGTCAAGTGGCTCACAATTTATCGACTCAAAGCAATCAATTACAAAATGCTCGCATGGCGACATTATCAATAAAAATTTCTTCTGTTGAAGAGGCGTTTAATCCAAATGCGGTAAAAGTATTATGTGATAAAAATGGTTATGCCTTATATTTTAGTCGAGCCACCATTCCTTATGATCGTAACCGTTTCTTAAATGTAGAAAATGTGAAAGAGGTTGGCGATTTTTACCTTCGCCATGTTGGTATTTATGCTTACCGAGCGAGTTTTATTAAAGATTATGTCAGTTGGCCATCGAGTGAATTAGAACATATCGAAGCATTAGAGCAGCTAAGAGTATTGTGGCATGGTGAAAAAATACATGTTGCTGTTGCTTGTACCCATGTACCTGTCGAAGGCGTCGATACCGCTGAAGATTTAGAAAAAGCAAGGGCTTACGCTCAGACCTTAGCTAATTAAATGGAGTGATTTAAATTGGCTAACTTATTTTAGCTTAGCCTTCATAAGTCTATAGTCGCTAAACTTACTTATTTAAACGGCTATATTTACTTAATATTGAATCAAGGTGATTGGCAAATGCTTGTCGATCACTTTGGTTTAATGGCGCAGGACCGCCTGTTTGAATGCCACTGGCGCGCATAGTGTCCATGAAATCTCTAATATTTAGTCGCGACTTTATATTGCTCGTTGTATATAACTCACCTCTAGGACTAAGTGCATAGCCTTTTTTAGTGATTACTTCATCAGCTAAGGGAATGTCACTGGTTATTACTAAATCACCAGCATTCACTTGCTTAACTATCTCATCATCTGCAATGTCAAAACCTGCTCTAACCTGCATAAATGAAATATATCGAGACGGTGGTGTTTTTAAGTAATGATTAGCAACTAAAGTTGTGGTGATTTTTGTTCTCTCCGCCGCTTTAAAGAGTATCTCTTTAATTACAACCGGACACGCATCGGCATCGACCCAAATTTTCATAAATCCCTTTTTATGATAAGTAAAATAGTGTTGTATTTTAACTAAGTAAAGCGTACTTTTACAAGTGTTATCCTTTACTCTAAACTTAAGCTAATTAACAATTGTAGTAGGTGTTTTTTTGAAAGTTGTTTTATTGGTATTACTTGTTTTTTACTCATCGATTGCTATTGCAGTAATTGAGGAAAAAACTCATATATTGTGGTTGACTGATGATAAAGACGATGAAAAAAATTATTTAGCAGACAATCAACTTTCAATTGGTACAGATACTATTAACCTGTTGATAAAGGAAATAAAAAACTATCAGTTGAACTTTCAATTTGCAACCATTCCAAGAATCAACCTATTACTCAAGTCATCTAACAGCACTTGTGTTGCTAATAGGGTGAAAACTAAAGAGCGGGCGTTAAACAATATATTTAGCTTACCGATAAACATATACCCTGGGTTGCGATTATATTACATAGACGAATATTCAACTGTGCCTCAGAGCCTTATTAACCAAGATGCTGAATTGAGCTCCTTAGTAGAGTTATTTGAAAAGCGTCAAGATAAAGTTATTGGTATTTCAAAGGGGCGTTCATTTGGCATGTATCTCGATAAACAAATTAGTCAAATACCTAAGGCTAATATTAACCTTCGTGCCGGTGGGGGAAGATACGAAGCCTTGATGCAAATGTTAATTAAAAAAAGAATCGACTACATAATTGATTTCCCAACAGAAGTGAAGGAGCAAGTAGACTTAGCGGTACTCAATGATGAGATGCTCTCTTCCCCGGATATTAACTCTATTGCTATTGCTAACAGCCCTGAGTTTATCTTTGGCCGAATAGCTTGTACCAAAACAGCTGTCGGTGAGGCTTTTATTGTCAGGATAAATGAAATCTTGCGAACACTTTATAATGACCCTGCCTTTTATCAAGCCCATGAACGGTATATTAATAAAAATGACTTACCGGCTTTTAAAATATTATTTGATCAGCAATTTCAAAAATTATTCACTGAGTAACCTGATTCCGGGATGTATGGCTTTGATGTGTTAATGTAAGTTGTTGATTTTACTGTAACATCAAACACTCATCATCCCGAGTTCATGCTAAGTAGCAGATGTTGGAAGACATTCTCTTCGATGACGTTAATTAGCTTGATTACCCTATGGTGGTTTAGATCTAATACTTGCCAGCCATCAGTCGACATAATCTCAAGTTGGGTAAAAACTACTTTTTGAGCATGGTTATGCCAATGACCTCTAACTTTAAAAATCCCTTCTGATGTATTGATTCTCGAAATGTTAAATTTTTTCACTTTCAGTGTTTAACCCCTATTTTATTTAACATTTTCTCGTTAAAGAGTTTTAGTCATAAAATACTTACAACCAGTTAATGG